>DAOVQA010000166.1:0-3281 GCA_030628925.1 Candidatus Bathyarchaeota archaeon
GTTAACTTCTTAACTGATAAAATCACTATCAGAACCATTACAAACCAGAACAAGCAATTAACAAATAACTCGAAGCATCGAAACTTGTGAGCCATGGGCATACATGCAACACGTCACACTATCAGAAAACCGTAATGTCTCAACCCTCGAATCCCGATCTCACTCTGAGACTTCTCTTCAACCCAGTAGACATCCCTAAACAAAGACCAATAATCCGATCAAAGCAAGACTCCGTCGGTCTACCTCAATCATTAGTGACCCTCCATTTTATCTCGAACTCTATAGACGACAATCTAGAATTTTCTACAACAAAGACCTGGATTCCCTGCAAGTCTCTATATAACGAGTTGTACTTTTCAGTTTACACTGAAAGTCTAGGGTTCACAGAGTGACTAGCCACTTGCTTTGATAATCTTGTATCTAGAAGCTTTGCGAAGTCTGTTCATAACAGCTAAACCAAGCCCATCCGTAGGTGTACCCTCAGCAATTATAACATCAACATCTTCCAAATCAAACTCTCTCAAAAGCCTAAATAAATTGCTCGCGATAACAGCTAAATCTCTTCTGCTCCCAAGAGACTTCACAACATCCGCTTTGTAATATTCTGCGTTTTCATCTGTGGCAAGAACACCAACCTTACCACCTTTCTTCATATAGAATTTCGCCAACTCATTCACTTTACGAGCAACAGCCGAAGGCTCCCCCTCTACAACAATCACATCTGCGTCAGGAGCGTAATGTCTATGCTTCATCCCAGGAGAACGAGTTTTATCAACATCCATTTCTTTCTGTGCAACCGCAACTGGATGGAGTTCCACTCGCCCAAGAACATTTTTCAACGCCTCATACGGTGTTCCCCCTGGACGGAGGATTTGTGGGGGATCAACAGTCATGTCTAAAACCGTAGACTCCACTCCAATACGAGTCTGTCCAGCATCCAAAACAGCATCTATTCTACCATACAAGTCATATAAAACATGCTTCACTGTAGTTGGGCTAGGCCTACCAGCAAGATTTGCGCTAGGAGCAGCGACAGGACAACCACTTTCTCTAATCAAAGCTAAAGCAACACTATGTCTAGGTATCCTAACAGCAATAGTGTCCAAACCCGCCACAGTCACATCCGGCACAACCTTCGAACGTTCAAAAATCAACGTTAGAGGACCAGGCCAAAAATTCTTGATAAGACTCTTAGCTTTAGGTGGAACCACCCTTGCTAATCTATAAGCATCTTTCATGTCTCCTACGTGGACTATTGGCGGATTATCAAAGGGACGATTTTTCGCCTCAAAAAGACTCTCAACCGCCTTTGGGTTCAAGGCGTCAGCACCCAAGCCATAAACTGTTTCTGTTGGAAAAGCGACCAAACCGCCTTTTTTGATAAAGTTCGCTGATATACGAATCTTATCAATTTCCGGCTCTTTCGGATTGACCTTCAATACTATAGTTTTCTTCATTGCTTACCTAGCTATTAATATCCACCTTAAACATTTATTTTTCTTCAAAACGCAATACAAAAGCAACAGCTTTGCTAGACAACGTAATAGTCAATGACTTTCTTCATGCTTTTTGGGGCAGCCTGTTTTATAGCAAGCTGTTTCAGTATCTTTATCATTTGAGGCTGAAAACGAGCTATGTCAGTTAACGAAATTAACCCCACTAAACGTTTCCCATCCACCACAGGCAACTTCTTGATTTTCATCTGAAACATCAATTTAACCGCTTCTTCTAAATCCGTACCGGGTTCAACAACAACCAAAGGGCTGGTCATGACTTTCTTCACGTTTGTTTTAGTCGTATCCCTCGCGTCCGCAACAACCCTTTTCAACACATCTCTCTCGGTTAATATACCCATGGCTTTGCCTTTCCTAACAGCAATTAGACATCCTATCTCAAACTTGTTCATCACTTCTGCTGCTTCTTTAATAGTTGAGTTTTCATCTATGGTTATCACTTCCTTCACCATTACGTCCTCAACTTTCAGAGACAAAGAGGTCTCTTCCTTTTTCTTGTTAGCCAATAAAGTCACCAACCTTTCTATTTTTCATGCTTATATATATAATTGTGTGTGCGCAGAATCCGCTGCTCACAAACCTAAAATCTTGCACCCCAACTCTTCAGCATGTTTACTCTTAGGGATTTTTGCGAGTTCGAACTTCTCCTTAGGCTTTCTTGACGGGCGAGTAGCATCAATACCTAATTTAGTTGTCAACCCAGTTTCCTGGTCTGCAGAAGAATCCAACGTTGAACCCCGCACGTTCTTTATGACAGTTAAGTCTTCGCTTGCTTGGAATCTAGTCGCAATGGCCCACTCTACATTAGAAATATTGTAAACGTTAATATCAGAATCCACAATCACCGCATGCTTCAAGCTAGGATGAGACGCGAAAGTAGCCAGCAAAGCATTTTTGCCGTCGCCTTCAAGCTGCTTTTCAATAGAGACGACAGCGTGAAGCCATCCACATCCGCCTAGGGAAAGATTGACAGCATTGGCTTTAGGCACAACCTTCGAAATAGACTCCCACATCAAAACTTCACGCGGAAACCCCATCAGAAGTCTATGTTCAGATCCAGCTGGCAAAATCATCTGATAAACATAATTTTCCCTGTGCATAACACCTACAACTTGCACAACAGGCTGCATCCTTTCAACATCATACGTTCCAGTTATATCCACAAGAGGGCCCTCAACAACCTCTCTGCTAACAGAGACTCTTCCTTCCAAAACCATTTCAGCCTCTACCGGAGCATAAGCATCAACATGTTCGCATCTAGTTAAGCGAAGGCTATTATTCATCAAAGAATTTGCAACATCGAACTCGTTCACACCGAAAGGAACAGGGGATGAAGCCGCCAACATCACTGCTGGGTGAACGCCAATAGAAATTGATATGTTCAAGTCTTTGCCAACTTTCTTTGCCATCTGCCACAGTTTATGAAGATGCCGTGGAACCAAACGTATTGCTAGATGCCTCTTGTCCAAAGCATGAAGCCGGTGCACAGACACATTTTCAATGTCTTCCTCAAAACTTTTCGCGTGAATGACGGCTGAAGTAATATATGGATCAGCATCATTCTCAAAATGTGTTAGAATAGGAATTTTAGACAAATCAGGCTTCTCAATGACCTCCTTTACCGAGCCACCCTCAACAATTTCCGGTTTATAAGGCAAACGCCAAGCTTCAACCCGCCTCTCATAAAGCTCATTCTGTCTTGTATCAAGAGCATCACAAATCCTTTTTCGAGTTCCACAAACGTTGGCGACAACTTTCGTCTTGTAA
>DAOVQA010000142.1:0-3759 GCA_030628925.1 Candidatus Bathyarchaeota archaeon
CGCTCTTTTCATGAAATATATGTAACCCTCTTGTCTTCTTCTTTACGTGTTTCCTCTGCTTGCAAAGCTCTTTTTTCCTCAATTTTCTCTAACCGTGTAACCATCTTATCTGCTTTTGCAATTTCTTCATCTAGACCAGCTAAATCGAAACTTAGGCCAATCATTGTTGTTAATACTTCTAGAACACTCTTAGCAGCCTTCGGGTCAGGCAGGTATCCACGTGTCTCACTTAAAAGGCAAAGGGCGTCAATTTCCTTGAAACGCGCCAAACCTAGGATTAAACCCGCTGTGCCAACAATGGGACTTCCCATAGAACTCAATACTGCTCCAGCTTGCAATGCCTCTTTCAAAAGTTCTTGCTTCGTAGCTGCCGCCACAATTTTAGGTTTATCCTCAACTTCCATCCGGTAACCACCTATTGTGACAATCACCTTCACATTATGTGATACAGCAAAATCTAATATGCAGTCGGCAATCTCATACTGACCTTCAATTGTTTGAGCTTGGCTATCTCCAGTGAAAAGAATAAGGTCGTTTCCACCAGCTTGGTTTTTCCAGAAATAAAAAGTTCCACGTAGAAGCCTGACGCTTCCTTTCCTGCTTACAAGAACGAAATACGGAAAGTGAGGAGAGTGAAGATAAGCCAGCTTTTTAGCGTTTAATTTTTTAATTAAATAGCGAGTAGCGATTTTACCTACAAGTCCCAAACCTGGAAGCCCTTCAACTAGAATGGGATTTTTCAACTTGACTTCTGCAAGTTCCTTGATAAGCGTCTCCTTCACTCTTTTGAACCTCTCTTCATAGCCATCCGGTACCGAAGATACTTATCATCAGGAGAAAACCTGGGTGGATGGGGCACGCGAAGCTTTTCACCACAATAAGTGCAACTGTCTTTTTTTAAAGTGTATTTTCCACAGCTTCGGCATTTCCTCAAAAGCCAAACCACTACTTTTCCCTTCTGAAGGATCCATGTCCCCCAGCTTTAACAACGTTTGAAACAACTTTTCCTCCGACTCTCTGCAAAATTGCTTCTGCTTGCTTATAATCTTCCGCTAATACTTCGATGCGATATTTGGGTGCGGCGACAACGTAAAAACGGAGTTTCGCATCTGTAGATTTCTCAGCTTTTTCAGCGTTCATAAAAGCCTCTTTAAGGATTTTTACTCCATTAGGCTTCATGCATCGGAGTTCAAGAATACCTTTCACCTTAACCATAGGTATGTGTATGCGCTCTTCTGCAACTTCAGCTAGAGCCGCTGCAAGCATTTTGGGCACTCCTATTTTTGTCAAAACTTCCGCTCCTCCCTTCGCAACTTTCTCGAATGCCTCGTACAATCCGTACTCCTTTTCCATGGGTACCCCAGCCTTTTCATAAATCTCCTCTGGTGATAGCTTGGTTTTTTCTGCAACGCTTCGAAGTAATGTTTCAGCCTTTCTTTCCCTCTTCCAAGACATGATTTTCTCAATTTTCTCTCTTTTAGTAACTCGTCTAAGAGACAAATCTATGTGTCCCTTTTCTATGTCCACCCGCAGAACTTTCAAAACAACTTTCTGTCCTTCGCGAACAAAGTTGCGAATGTTCCGGACCCAAGAGGAAGATATTTCAGAAATATGCAGTAAACCCATTTGATCATATTCGTCCAGCTTGACATATGCACCATAATCCTTAACGTCGCCCACGGTGGCCATCACCAAGTCGCCGATTTCCGGCCATTCTTGTTTTCCAAATGCCATTACAGCATTCATCCCTATTCTAAAACTGCGACTATTTCACCCTTAATTTTTGCTCTTCCACCAGACGGCTTCGCAAGTTCAGCTCCGCAGACCTTGCAGTTAACTTTGTTTACAGCGTGACTGAAAACAATTTGTTCATTCCCACATTTTAAACATTTCACTCTGAGAAAAAAGCTTCTTGGTCTTGGAATAAGTCTTTCCCATTCAGCCATAATACCAACCTCAATCTTAAGCAATAACTAACTTTCTTAATCGTATGCCATCTTTATGTCTTGTGTAACCGCAAACCTTACATTTTAACTTCAAAGTCTGCTTTTTAGTCGTCTTCGCAAACTCCTTTTGAAGGGGAAATTTCTGGCCACCATAACCTTTCTTCTCCCGTCGGTGATGACGCTCACCTTTAGCTAAGGCTCTCCTTTTCCCCGCCTTGTATAGAGTGACCGTGTGAATCTGATGTTTTTTACATCTTGGGCAATAGGTTCTAATCTCTTTCGGAACGTTCACTTTGATCACAACCAGCTTTGCATAAAGAAAACACACTCACTCTTATAGTTTTTCACATAACAGTCAAACGTTAACCAGTTCAGCCAAACCCTGTTTAACCAGAATCCTAGAGTTCTCAAGAGGCAAAGATGCAACATCCTCAACCTTGAAAGGACCATAAGCCTCCATGTCAGCCCCAATAATTGCAGGAACCTCTTTAAGAAAGCGTAAAACAGCTCTTCTGAGGGTTCGCTTAACATTCAACTTTAGCATACGACCACTTAGAAGGCTCTCAGCGAAGTCATGGTATGCTTCTGCAAATGGTAAAACACCAGTGTACACTTTTTTCTCTTCTGTTGTCAAAAAGTTTAACGGAACTCTTTCGCCCTCAGCTGCTTTCATAACTATCTTTCTGTAACGTGTCTGAATCAATTCGTGAAGCATACGTTTGACATTTCGTGTTTCGTTCTTAAGAAGCCGAGCCTTCACTGTTCGTTTGTCAAGCATCCGGCTTTCCTTTCTGAGTGTTCGCATGTAATCAGCAAGTCTGGAGTAAAAATCGGTGGAAAGCTTTTCAAGCTTGATTTCTTCAAGTTCCCGTTTCCAAGTTTCATACAATTCATTATACAATTACTCTATCACCTTCGCCCTGCCCTTGCAAACAAGCAGCATAGCTGCTGCAGTAGGTAACTCAACTCTTTGGTTTCTGAAAGGACCGAACATTTCATCACTCAGCCTAAACTCTGGCGCATCAGAGACAAAGACAGTCACAGCGCCTGTTTTAAACGCTACTGCACTCTTAAATGGATCAAAATCATCTATTGCCGATACTGGAAACTCAACTTTCTTCAAGCCAGTTTTACCATGCAAAGTGCCGACTAACCTGATCAAACGATGAATATCCGTTGTAACAACAGTATCGATATTTGCAGATTGCAATCTGGCGCTGTGCTCAGCTATTTTTCTCCAAGTTTCAAAACCGATTCCTCTAACAGCACCCCAGCTTCGTCTGTTCGACAAATTCTTAAGAATTACATCCTTATTCTTCAATATCATTTCAGCCTTCCTTTTCATTAGCCCGATTTCCATAAGATTTTCCTCGTCGGCGTTAAGAATGAAGCTTTGCATCCCCAACACCAGACGCTTTCTCCAGCCAAACTCATCCGACAGCGAACCGTGATAAGAGGATGACCCTCTCAAATCTTTCTTGTTGAGGCCATGAAAATACACAGCTAGACCCAAACCAGAAACATAATCAACAATTTCTTTGCGTGCGACAGCGTCAAGCGTCCTTACAGCTTTGCTTTCAACGTGAACATGGTAACCACGATGCCCAGAGAAAAAAGTATATATGTTCTTTTCTGAAAAACCAAAATCCCGCACTAACATATCCAGAAGCTTTATAGTCTCCGTTTTGGCGGAATCCAAACAAATTTCACAAGGCCAAGTGCTCACCTCAAACTTTTCGCAACCACAAACTGGACACTTGCTTGGAGTAAATCCCTTTCCTGTTAAACCACAAACACCACAAACCCAATTATC
>DAOVQA010000170.1:0-3138 GCA_030628925.1 Candidatus Bathyarchaeota archaeon
AGAATTCTCCACTGGCTGGGTTGCTGCTGTGGGCTCCCTGCAAATAATATACTAGAAGGCCCTCTTTCAGTCCGCTGATAAGTTCTTCTGGCGATTTTCTTGTTGGCATGATGTGAAAGTTTGTGGCTTCCACGTTTGGTGTGGATAAGTATCCTGCTCTTGAGGCATTTCCTGTGCTTTCTTTTCCCTCTTTCTTGGCAGTGTAATTATCGTAAATAAAGCTGCGTAGGACTCCTTTCTCTATGATTGGTGTTTTTTGCCGAGGGACTCCTTCACCGTCAAATTTCCATGTGCGGATGCCGCCGTTAAATAAGCCGTCGTCGTAGATTGTTACAATCTCTGAAGCTACTTTTTCCCCGATTTTATCCTTGAAGGCTGATTGATTTCTCTGCACGTAATCCGCTTTGACAGCATTGATTAAGGTGTATTGAAGCAACTGCTGCAAGGCAAATTGGGTGAACACTATGTTGATGCTTTTTGTTTCTGTTCTTTTGGCTTTCAATGCTGTAACAGCAAGTCTTGCTGCTTCCTTGCCAACCCACTCCGGGTTTATGTCATATTTTCTTTCAATATTGAACTCGAAGCATACTGGGGTTACTTCGCCTTCTCCTTTAGCTATTGTTGCCAAGCTGCATTCAAAAATCGTTCCATGATCAAAACCCTCTACACCATTTGAGTTTGCTATAGCCTTACACAAGTATGATGCTCCTACTCCTCCTTCTATCGGAAAGACCCGGCTATCCATTTTCTCAGCTGCATCTAACATCGTTGCAGCAATCTTCACCAGATCTTCTGAATCAAGTTCAAGAATCCTATTATCGTAAGTGCCTTCTACAGACGCAAAAGCTTTCTTAGTTGGAAGACCCTGCCAGTTTTGATCTTGTTTGCTTGCTTTAGCAAAATTTAGAGCCTTAACAACTGTTTCTTCGATAGCAGCTTGGCCTTCTAATATGTTTGTGTAAGAAAAACCTGTTGCCTTGTTAACTATAACTCTGACCCCTAGCCCTCTATCGATTATTCGAGAACCTCGGTTGATCTGTCCTCGTTCAATGCTGACACCAGTGGTGAGGCCTTGATATACATATGCTTCAGCTTCATCAACTCCTTTCCTTTGGGCAAGATTTACAGCTTTGTCAGCTAAGCCTACCATTTCTTCTTGTTTAAGCGCTGCCACCAACGAGTACCTCCCTTACTCTGATGTGGGGTCCACCATCGCATATGAAGGCTGTTTGACCCTTTCCGCATCTTCCAGGCCATAGTTCAAAGTCTTTTCCGACAGCATCCACCTTGAGCAAAGTTTCAAGTGTATTACCACTTATGGAAGCATTACGGATGGGTGCACCGACTTCCCCATTGATTATTTCGTAGGCTTCTTGGATGCCTACTTGAAAAGTGCCGTCCAAGTTTGCTTGGCCTCCTCTAAAGCTTTTGAAGTAATAGCCGAATTTCATGTCTTCCACTAGTTCCTCGAAGGAATGATCCTTGGGTTCCATGAATGTGTTGCGCATTCGAATTATAGGTTCAAAACGGAAGTCTTCGGCCCTTGCGTTGCCTGTTAGTTCCGCATTGAACTTTTGTGCAGTCTCACGGTTATGCATCAGTCCGACTACCACACCATCTTTTACTAGAAGCGTTTTCCGCGTTGGAACACCTTCATCATCATACTTGAAAGAGCCGAAAGCACCTTCTATCGATCCGTCATCGTAAAACGTTACAACGCTAGACGCTATTTTCTTTCCAAGCTTGTCTAGTAAAACTGAACCTGACAATGTTAGGTCTGCTTCAGCTAAGTGTCCAAAGGCTTCATGAACAAAAACCCCAACTACATTTGGCCCCAGAACTGCTGGAAACGTTCCACCCTTCAGAGGTTTCGCCTTTAGCTGCTCAACTGCACGTTTTGCAACTCTCTCACCTACAATCTCTGGAGTTTCAATGTCAAATACTTCATATCCCGCTGTTGATCCTATTTCTTCACGACTGAACGTGAATACACCCTGCTCCACGGCTGTAGCCAGCAATCTAGACCAAACATATAGCTTATCCTGCTTGATGTAAGTGCCTTCATTATTCATGAAGTAGTTTGTTCCAGTTAAATCGAGATAGTTTACTGTGCAGCTTTTAATGCGTCTGTCATAGCCTAAGATTACTTTGCTCATAGTCAGAGTCATGTTTATCTTGTCTTCTATGGGGATTTCCGCCGGGTCTTTTCTCGGGGTTATTGACACCTTGTCTTCAACCGTCTCTGTTTCGACAAGCTTAATCGGTTTTCTAAGTCTTGAAGCTGCAGCCTTCGCCATTTTGCATGCATCTGAAATGGCGCTTGTCAGACTTTCAGCGTCTGATGCTCCAACTGATGCAAAGCCCCATGCACCGTTTACAAGCACACGTAAGGCCGCTCCGTTTTCGATTCCTTGCTTAGCAGCCTCAATCCTTTCTTCTTCAAGTGTAAGCATAGTTTTGACAAGTCTTTGCGCACGAACTTCAGCGTATTCAACTCCATACTTCTCAACTGCAACATCTATAGTTTTACTCAAAATATCTTTCAAGATTTCTCCTCTTCTAATCCACAAGCTTTTAAAGAAAAATCTATTCGAAACGGCTTTATAAAATCGTTACGGTTTCCTTTCCAACATAAACTCAGACTAGACGTAAAACTAGTTGAGCAAAATGAAACATACTGATTAGGACATGGAAATAGGGTGTTTTATGTTTTCTGCGTAAGCAATCTTATTTGACCAATAAAATCGTGTTCTTCTTGTGTTCTTTCTAATTCAAGTCTGCGAAGTAAACCGTAGCTTGAGTATATGTCCTCCAGGATCTTTCGTTCAACAACCTGAGCTCCCGAACTTAGGAACTCTTCAAGTCCCTTTGCAAACACATCGATTTTATCTGATATTTCATTCGGTTTCAGTGAATGATTAGTTTCTAAGTATCTGTATATTATGTGGGTAGCTTCTTCTCCGAAGACTTGGTTTAGCACGTGATATGCAATTTCTGAGATTTTGTCTTCTTCCTTTCTTATTGCTTGTTGAGTCATGCTTCTCACAACCGTCACAGGTTATTATCTGATGTATTGCGACTTAATAAGTATTATCGTAGAACTGTTAAACACATACACACATCACAATAAATCAAAAT
>DAOVQA010000183.1:0-2798 GCA_030628925.1 Candidatus Bathyarchaeota archaeon
CTACGAAGTACGTCAACGGCGAAACAGATGCAACAATCCGCCCCCAACCCTGTACTGGGATGAAAACTCCACTGATGAAAACAAGTGGAAACTTAACTAGATTTGAAACCATCATAACCGTTGAGGGAACGTCTGTAGGCGGGTAGGCGGATAAGAGAACGCCGAAAGACGCGAAGCAAAGAGCTGCAATAGTGATGCCTAGACAAAAAATTAGAGTGTGAGTTATGTTTACGCCTAAAACTAAACCTATTATCACCGGAACAATGGAGATCAAAAGACCATAGGTGAAAGAAGCCATAACATCTCCTATGAGCATGGCCCAAACGGAAATAGGTGTAGATACTAGCCTTTCCAAGGTTCTAGATCTCGCCTCAAAAGGCACTATTGCTGGGCCAATTGACATGGACGAAAAGAAAATAGTCATCCCCACCAATCCAGTAAACAACTGTTCTGTCGGCATGCTTCGACCGATATAAAACGCCAAGAAAAGGAAGAACGGCATGACAAGCCCGAAAATCAGCACAGGCGCCCTCTTGTAATAAATGCGTATATCCTTCTTGGCAATTGCAAACGCACGTTTCAGCTGCTCCAAAAATTGATATTCTCGCATGCTTAATCCTCCTTGTGTTCTCTTATCAGCTTGATGAATACATCTTCCAGCGTAGGTGCAAGCGTGTTAAGGCTGACAATCGTTAAACCTTTAGAACGAGCATAATCTATTAGGCTGTTTATGATGCTGTGCGGTTCATCAGTGTACAATCTTATTTTGTCACCTGTTTTCTTTGCTTCCGTCACGTTGAGAACTTCAGATAACTCATCAACTGATACTGATCTGTCAAAGCTCACTTCCACTGATTTCAAACTGCTGCTTTCCATTCGAAGATTTTCAGGGCTGTCTACAGCTGCGATTTTTCCATAGTTTATTATAGCTATCCTATCACAGAGCTTGTTAGCTTCATCCATATTGTGGGTTGAAAGAAAAACAGTTGTTCCATCCTTGTTAAAACGTCGTATAGTGTCTCTAATCAATCTAGCACTCTCCACGTCCAAACCGCTAGTAGGCTCATCAAGAAAGAGAACTTGCGGTTCAGTCATCAAAGCCATACATAGAATCAGTTTCTGCTTCATCCCCTTCGAAAACCCTCTAGCCATATAACTTCTCCTTTCATAAATCCCGAATTCCTTCAGCAGAAGCAGGCCTCTTTCCTGTCTCTCCTTCTTGGGAACACCATATAATTCGCCGATAAGCATGAGGTTCTGCCAAGCTGTGAGATCAATGTAGGCGTTAGCCATCTCAGGAACAACGCTTGTGATCTGCTTCGCCTTCAAAGGTTCTTTGAGCACGTCATAATCCATTATCGCTGCGGTTCCACCATCTGGTTTTATTACTCCGGTTAGTATGCGGATTGTTGTAGTTTTGCCGGCTGCATTTGGACCTAGGAAACCGAAAATTTCCCCTTTTCTAACTTCGAAATTGATGTGATCTACTGCGGTGATTTCACCGTAGTTTTTAGTCAGGTCCTTGACTTCTATTGCAGTTTCCATATTCGTCCCTATCTTATTCTAGCTTATTGTTAACAGATGCTAATTAGGTTTAGAAAATAATGTTAACCTATTGTTATGGTTTTTCCAGACCCATTTTTGACGTATTTTTCTCCAACAACTTCAGCTATTCCCTTTCTCGCATCCCATTTTGTACAGTGACATGGCGATACAACTTCAACGTCTAATCCTTTTATGAAATCACCTACTCTTGCTCCCGAATCTACGCCTGAAATGTGGAAGCCTCCCATAACCGCATGCACTTTATCTACGCTTGAGATTTCTCTTGCACGTTTCAGAATGTTAACTATTCCCGGATGGCTGCAGCCAGCCAAAACGACTAAGCCCTTTCCCTCAACGTTAATTACAAGTGAATGCTCACTTATTCCATTTGACATTTCACCTGTTGACATCAGACCTTCCAGAAACTCCACAGGCTTAGAACACACAACTGGATTTCCATCCGCATTGCTTATCTCTCTTATCCCAGAAGAGTCTGCAGATGGAACGTAAACTGGAAGCGAACGCTTAATCAACGGCAGCACTTGATTCAAAACTCCGCAATGATCTCCGTGCCAGTGGGAGATGAATATGCCTTCAACCGCTGTTAGGTCTAAACCTAGTTTTGAAGCGTTTCCATGGAATGTTTCGAAGGAGCCACCTGTATCCATCAAGATTACATGCTTTTCGTTTTCTCTAACTGTTTCAACATGGAACGAGAGTCCCCAGCTTGAGTACAAGCCTTTTTCCCAAACATCATTATCCACAATTGTTGTCACCTTAACCGAATTAACCTTTCTCATTCATTTCACCTCTTGCCTTTCAAACTGTTAGTGTGATAGCCATCCTGGAGTATAAGCGTTAGAAACTGCGTCTCTTCTGGAGATGTATGGCTTAATATCAATTATCGGTGAATCTTTGAAGGCGTCCAGCCACTTTACAGTCAATGTGCAGTCTTCGATTTTCATCAATTCTACAACACACAAGCCGATTGGATTTGGTCGAGATGGGCTTCGGCAGGCGAATACGCCGACTTTCACACCGTTTGTACGTCCTCTTGGAACAACCTGTAATATGCTTCTCGCTTTATTGTTATCTCGTAAATGAATCCAATAAAAAATTATTATGTGAGAAAAACCGTCAATCCCTTCCAGTGCGTCACGAAACTCTGGAAAAATTTGCACCCTAGCCTCGTTTTCACCCGCAACTTCAACGGTTCCAATAAATTTTAATTCACCTTTTCCATGCATGACACA
>DAOVQA010000032.1:0-9195 GCA_030628925.1 Candidatus Bathyarchaeota archaeon
CAGCCAAGACGTTACTTGACCGTCAATCCAATTCTCTTTTCCAAGACCAATAAACCGTCCGATCAAATCATATGAAGAAGTCTGCAAGCCACAGTTAACTTCCCAAACAGGCAAGCCAGTAAGCTCAGCCACCAAATAGGTGATGTGTGTTTTACCAGTTCCAGAAGGCCCAATCAAGGCACACTGTTTAAAATAGTACAAGGCTCGAATCATCCGTTCTACGTATCGTTGGCCGCTGTCCACGTACTCTGGAGTTCCCATAGGAATCAGCTCTTCCACGGACTCTGGGAATGTATAACCTGGATGAAGATCATACTTTGTAATATCATACTTATCATACTGGGGAGATCTCGACATCTTCCGCCTTTTGATAATGTCTAAGGTAATCCTGAAATTGTCTTCCCTTAATGATACCGACTGCGTCTTTGTAGCATGTTTACTAGTTTCTCTTATTGAATCAGTGCCGAATCCAATTCCGCCTGCTTTCCGTTTCTGTTTCATCGTCTTTCTCATTAAGCGTATACTTTGCCGCATGATAAAAGTATTATGTCTTACGACACATTATTATGTTCACATATTGTATGTAAACTCCCCACACAGACTAACGCTTATTATCACTACAAAAACGAATATGACTAAGGTCAGAAGTGAATTTAGATGACTGAAGAATCTGCCTCACCCACAACTGAAGAGGTAACACCTAAAATAATTGTAGACGCAACACCGCCAAAAGAAAGCAAAGAAGCTGCGGAATTTTTGAAAGACATCCAAGAAAAAGCCGGACAAATATCAGAAAGCGAAATGGAAGAAGACAATCTCGTCAACGAATTTTTCAATTCATTACTGAAAATTTTAAAGCCGTTCAGCAAAACAATCGAAATACCCGTCTCTTCGCTTCCCGAAAACTACAATGAACGAATAATCAAAGCCCACTTGTACCTAACAGGACAGCTAATCCTAGTTTCTAGAGACGAAAAAGTGGAAATAATCAACCTCAAAAACAAGGAAAACCACAAAATCCTTATAGAAATCACGGGTGAAATCATGGCAAAGCTAAAAACAATTATCGACTCGTACAAATCACAAACCGAAAAAAGAGTCAAATTTCTGATGCCGATAACAAAAGAACTGCAAAAAGTCGCTCAAGTCTTCTCAGAAGAATAATCACAAGACCAAGTTTTAGCTTAATATACTGCTCTGTGGCAGACTATAACAGGAGATCAACTAGAACCTTATGCAGCTCTTCCTTATCCCTTAGACTCCGAAAAATAGCCTTACCAGTCCCGTAAAGACGAAAAGAAACACTTCCAAAAGTTAATTCAAAGACTATTTGAGAAAACGATTTTTCTACCTTCGCCCTCTCCAGAATTTTCGCGATCACCTTGTTTTTTACCTCATACTTGAAAACCACGATGAAGTGTTTTTCTTCGCCGCATGTTTCTTCAATTCTAGCCACATAATCTTCAACCATGCTCATTAAAACTGTTCAATCTCCTTCAAAAATTCAACTAATCGATCAATTTCTTCACGCGTATTATAGATGTAAAAACTCGCTCTATCAGAAGATTTCAATTTGAACTTTTCATGTAGCGGTTGAGCACAGTGGAAGCCGCTTCTAATCATAACTCCATAACTGTCAAGGAATAAGGCTACATCATGTGGGCTTAAACCCTCAACAGTGAAAGGAATTATTCCACATGTTAAGGATGCATCTTTTGGACCATAAATTTTGACCTTTTCACATTCTTGCATACGACGTATTGCGTATTTCGTTAAAACTTCTTCGTGTTCCCTAACATTTTCCATACCAATATCCTTCAAGTATTTCATAGCTGCCATCAGACCTACACCGCCGCAGATATTCGGGGTACCGCCTTCGAACTTCCAAGGCAAATCATTTAAAGAAAAAGAACAACGCCTCGTCGCCGTGTCAAACGTGACATCCGCTATCATTGAACCTCCACCGTGGAACGGTTCCATTTCATCAAGAATCTCACGTTTACCGTAAAGGACACCTATGCCCGTTGGACCTAGCATCTTATGTCCAGAAAAAGCTAGGAAATCCACATCCAAACCTTTAACATCTACAGCAAAATGGGGAACAGATTGTGCTCCATCCACAAGCACCAAAGAGTCATGTTCATGCGCAGTCTTTGCGACTCTTTTCACATCATTTATAACTCCGGTAACATTTGAAACATGAGTCAAACATACAATTTTGGTTCTATCAGAGATCAGTTCTTCAAAAGACTCATAGTTTAAGGTTCCGTCATCATTCACTTCCACATATTTGACTTGGAACCCTTTTATTTTTGAGATAATTTCCCAAGGAACCATGTTGCTGTGGTGCTCCATCAACGTGACTAGAACCTCATCTTCCCGTTCTAGATTATGAAGACCCCAAGCATAAGCAACAAGATTTATCGCTTCTGTAGTGCCTCTCACAAAAATTATTTCTTCAGCACCGTCTGCGTTGATGAATTTGGCAGCATCCTTATGCGCATCTTCATAAAGCTCAGATGCCTCTTGAGAAATTGTATAAACAGCCCTATTAATGTTCGCATTACAGCTTTCGTAAAACTGTTTAATGACTGCAATCACTTGTCTCGGTTTTTGAGATGTAGCTGCACTGTCAAAGTAGATTAAGGGATAATCGTTTATTTTCCGTTTTAAAATTGGAAAATCTTCCCTAATTTTGTGAGGATTTAACATCACTTTTTTTCCTCTGCCTTCATTCTTTTTGAAATTATTTCCGCTAATTCTTCCTCTTCCAGAGCCTGTTTTTCCTCGAAAGCCAGCTCCTTCGGCAACCAATTAGGAGAAGCCCCCTTGTTCTTGAGGTATATTCTTATTGCTCTCTTCAATGCTCCAACAGCCAACATGCCGCAGTGGAACTTCACTTTAGGAACCCCGCCAACAGCTTCAATAACGCTTTTCCACGAGATTTTCCACGCATCGCCAATCTTCAGTCCTTTGACCATTTCAGTCACTATACTTGAAGTTGCTATGTTTGCGGCACACCCATAGCTTTCAAAAGATGCCTTCTCTATTACGTCTTCATCGTCAATTTTCAAGTAGAAAACTATCATGTCTCCACACAGCGGGTTTCCCGCCACAGCCGTAACTGTTGCATCTTCCATCTTTCCAAGATTTTTCGGATTCCTGAACAAATCAAGTATTTTCTGGTTATATGGAAGAGGTGCCCTAGACATTACTACTTCACCTCCATAGAGCCAACAATTCCTCTTATCCTTTCTACAGCCTTTTGGATAACCTCTAAAACGTAGTCTATATCTTCTTCGGTGTGGTACCGCGT
This sequence comes from Candidatus Bathyarchaeota archaeon, assembly GCA_030628925.1. Classification (GTDB taxonomy): domain Archaea; phylum Thermoproteota; class Bathyarchaeia; order Bathyarchaeales; family Bathycorpusculaceae; genus SOJA01. The sequence continues at coordinate 3,317 of DAOVQA010000032.1, forward strand.
AACCTTCATCAGGATGCTCCCGTGGGCTTCGACGAATTTTCTGCCAATAGCAATAAGAACGTGACTTGGCTGAAGAAGTCGCCTACTACATGCACTACCGCTTGAAACATAGACGCCCTTCAGGCTCAATTCAATTGTTAATGCTTCACCCTCGCATCTTAGAAAGCTTATGTTCACGTTGTCAGGAGATCTTTTATTTCCTTCAGGTCCATTAAGCCTAACGTCTAACATATTTCCGATTATTCCATTAACCAGCTTGTCTCTGAGCCTTCGCATATAATTCACGTTTTCTTCAAAATTATGGAATGCGAGTTCGGATGCCTTTTTAAAACCAACAATCAAAGGTGTGTTTTCAACCCCTGGCCAAAGCTTCTGCGTCCCATATTGACCTTCCAGAATTTTTTCTAGGGTAACACCCTGCTTAACGTATAATGCACCTATTCCTCTTGGCCCCAGAATTTTGTAGCTGCTTATGGTTGCCAAATCCACATCTAAATTCTGTACATTAAATGGAATTTTTCCATAAGCATCTGAACAATCAGTATGAAACACCGCGTCAGGGTTCTTATCCTTCACTATTTCCAATGCTTCTTTAATCGGTTCAACTGTTCCGATTTCATGGTTCACAGCCGATAAACTCACAAGGATCGTTTCTTTGTCTACAGCTTCCCTTAGTTTTTCAAGGTTAATGAAGCCTTCACTGTTAACTGGGATTTTTGCCACGGTAAATCCGTGTTTTTGGAGTAGATCAACAACATGTAAAACGCTTAAAGGTTCAATTTCAGAAATCACAATTTTCTTACCTTTATCCTTAATTGAAAAAACTGTTCCAGTGAGAGCTAGGTTGTTAGCTTCTGTTTCTCCAGGAGTGAAATTGACATCTTCAAGTGCTTTACATCCTAAGAATGCCGCTATTTTCTGCGAGGATTCCATTATTGTTTCGAAGGCTTCCCATCCTGGTTTATGTGTCAGTGTTGGATTACCATATGCACGTTGATTGAAATACGGCAGCATCGCGTCAACAACTTCCTTCGGAACCACGCTTGAGTTTTCAGTATCTAGGTAAACCTCGCGTTTCAGATTTTCATGTGCCCTAAGCAACTCCCTAATATTCTTGATCAAACCAATTCAAATCCTTCAAAGCTCTTAGTATAACATCTTATAGAAAAACGTAACTCAAGGGAAACTTTCGTGTTTCGCCCGTAACATTTTAAATTGTCAGCAGGATAGTTTTATTGTACAGAAAGAAAGGCGCATTTCAGTGAAAACATCAGACTTATCAATACCGGAACCTGTTAAACAAATACTGATTAAATCTGGAGTTGTTGAGCTTTATCCCCCACAGAAGGAAGCAATAAAGGCTGGAGCCCTCGAAGGAAGAAACCTTGTTTTGGCCAGCCCAACAGCTTCAGGAAAAACCTTGATTGCTGAGTTCTGCGCCCTTAAGCATGTACTGGAGAAAAATGGAAAAACGATTTACCTAACGCCTTTAAGGGCTCTGGCAAGCGAAAAGTATGAGGAGTTTAAGAAGTACACTTCAATAAGGAAGCCTGACGGAAAACGCGTAAGGATAGGCATCAGTACAGGTGACTATGACAGCACTGACCAATGGCTGGAAAGATATGATGTAATTATAACCACCAATGAGAAGGCGGATTCGCTTCTGAGACATAGAGCAAAATGGATGGATGAGATTTCACTCGTAGTTGCTGACGAAGTGCATTTATTAAATGATAGTGAGCGAGGACCAACCCTTGAAGTTGTCCTAGCAAGACTTATGCAGATCAATCCAGACATACAAGTTTTGGCTTTAAGCGCAACAATAAATAACGTTGAAGAACTTGCAGAGTGGCTCAAAGCAGGATATGTCACAACAGAGTGGCGGCCAATCCATTTGAAGGAAGGAGTAATTCTGCACGAAGAAATTCAATTCAAAGACGGAGACGCAAAAAAAATAGATAGGAAATCAAGAAACTCATCCATAAACCTAGCATTGAACACTATAAAATCTGGTGGACAAGCATTAATTTTTGCAAGTACAAGAAGAAAAGCTGTTACGCTTGCTAAAAATGCTGCTGTTGAAGTTGAAGAAATCCTGTCTAAACCTGTGAAGCGTGCATTGAAACGTGACGCTGATAAAATTCTAGCGGCTGGAGAGAGAACAAGAATAAGTGAAATGCTGGCTGAACTGACTATACATGGAACCGCGTTCCACCACGCTGGATTAGGTAGTAGACACCGCAGAATAATAGAGGATTCTTTCCGGCATAGGAAAATCAAGGTTTTAACGGCTACGCCTACGTTAGCTTTCGGAGTAAACCTGCCAGCTAGAACCGTTGTAATCCAAGATTATAAGCGATATGAACCTGGATATGGCTACTATCCAATCAGCGTTCTAGAATACAAGCAGATGGCAGGCAGAGCTGGAAGACCCAAATACGACAAAGTTGGAGAAGCAATACTTACAGCCAGAAACAGTGACGAAGCAGACTATTTAATGGAAAACTACATTCTTGCGAAGACGGAGAGAATATGGTCAAGACTTGCAGTTGAAAGAATTTTGAGATCCCATGTTTTAGCAACAATAGCAGCAGACTTTGCCCACACCGAACGTGGAATTTACGACTTCTTCGGTAAAACCTTCTACGCATACCAATACGACGTTAAAACGATTAAGAGTGTAATAACCAAGATTCTGAAATACTTATACCACGAGCAAATGATCGACGTCTGCAGAGATAACATTTACGCCACAAAATTTGGGAAACGAGCAAGCGAACTATACATAGATCCAGTTTCAGCCGTCATAATACGCGATGGGTTAAGAGGTGAACCTGCATATTTAACTGATTTAAGCCTTCTCCACATGATAGCTCACACACCAGATATGGCTCCGAAACTGAGACCCTACACACGGGAGCTAGATCAAGTTGAAGTTTTCATGGAAGAACACAAAGAAGAGTTACTTGTCAATGTACCCGATGAGTGGGAAGACAGAATGGTCTACGAAGAACTCTTAGGAGAGATAAAAACCGCCATGGTTTTGAAAAGCTGGGTTGAAGAAATGAGCGAAGATGAACTAATCGAAAGATTCCGGGTGCAGCCAGGCGACCTTTACAGAGCAATTCAAAATGCAAAATGGCTGCTTCACGCTACTCATCAACTAGCCCTTCTCTTCGACAACAAGAAAATGTTGCCACAAACTCTAAAGCTCATGGAACAAATAGAAAAAGGAGTAAAGAAAGAACTGCTGCCAATTGTTAAGCTAGAAGGAGTTGGCAGAGTCCGTGGTCGCATACTCTACAACGCTGGATACAAAACAATAAAGAGAATAAAGCATGCAGCTATCAGCGACTTGGTAAGTCTGCCCCTGATAGGGCCAAGACTGGCAAAGAAAATAAAAGAACAAGTAGGCGGTTTCGTTAAGAAAGAGGAATGGAAGAAGCTTGAAAAGGAAGAAGAGTGGGAACAGAAGGATCTAACACAATACTAAGCCAGCCCTCTAGCCTTCCGTTCTTCTCTTGTCTTTCTAGACATAAGCTCAACTTGCTCTAAAGCCGTACCCAAATAATTCCGCGGATTCAAAGCCTCATGAATCTCTTTTTCGCTTAACTTCTCACGCACAACCTTATCGTCCAGAAGAATTTCCAGGAAATGCTGCTTCTCCATTCTACTTCGTATTGCCAGTTTCCTAAGAAGTTCATGGGCTTCCTGGCGGCTTACGCCCTTCTTTGTTAACGCCACCATGACAGCTTCGGACATGGCGCGTCCTTGGGTCAATTCAATGTTTTTCCGCATTCGTTCTTCATCAACGTGCAGGTTAGCTACCACGTTGCTCATTGAAGAAAGCATGTGATCAAGTAGGATGCATGTTTCAGGAATGATGAACCGCTCCGCTGAAGACTGTGTCATATCTCTTTCATGCCAAGTTATAACGTCCTCTAGAGCCGGGATAACAAGGCTTCTAACAATTCTAGCCAAGCCGCAGGTCGTTTCACATGTTTCTGGATCTCGCTTATGAGGCATTGTTGAACTACCGACTCTCTTCTCTAAATCAAAAGACTCAAAAAGTTCTCCAATCTCAGGCCTTTGCAGTTGACGAATTTCAGTAGCAAAATTATCAAGTGTAGAAGCAATCATAGCAGACAAACACACAAGCTCAGCATGGCGATCCCTCTGAACAATCTGAGTGGAAATTTCAGCACCCTTGATTCCTAATCGTTGCATAACCAGCTCCTGAATTTTCATTGCGTGCGGTCCTAAGCCAGCTTGAACACCCACCGCCCCCGTCATCTTTCCAACTAAAACTCGTTCTCTGCATTGTCTAAGCCGTTGGATATGCCTTGAGATTTCACGCATCCAAACCGCAAACTTGAAGCCTAACGTTATCGGCAAAGCATGCTGACCATGGGTTCTACCCATCATCAAAGTGTTTTTGTACTGCAAGGCTTTTTCCATAAGGATTTCCTCAAAACCGTCTAGCCTTTTCTCAATCAATCCTAAAGCCTCTTTTAGCTGAAGAGCCCATGCAGTATCCACAATGTCATAGCTTGTCGCTCCAAGGTGAACATATGCCCCGCTTGGACCGCATACCTCAGCTAAAGCTCTAACAATAGAGGCAATATCATGTATTATTTCACGTTCAATCGCCTTTACACGACTTAATTTCACATGCCTCGTCGAAGCCATAGTCGCTATCGTTTCAGCATCTCCCCGAGGTATATCACCAACTTCAGCATGCGCCAAAGCTAACGCTGCCTCAACATCCAACATTTTCTGAACCCGCATCTCTTCCTCGAATATCCCTTTCATTTCAGGAGTTCCATAACGACCCGTATCAATGGGAAGAATAGGCAAATCATAACCTCCCGCAAAACTAGATAAGCCGGATTAGAATTAATGTTTTACCATACTAAGAGGCTTCTTCCACATGGGCGCGATTGCCGCCATCGCTAGCAAAAGGAACGAAAATGTAGCAAAAACAGCAGGTACTATGCTTGAAATATTAAAAAATGAACGTAACGAGGCATTGGGACTGGCATCACCGACAACAGTGAAAATAGAAAACTCCACCGAGAATTTACAAACCCTTGCCATAGCCTCACCCATAATGGTTGGCCATGTTTTCTCCAAAATCTCTATTTCAGACATACCACAACCAATAAAACTGGAGAATAAAACACTTGTTTTTGAGGGAAGACCCTATTTACCTAACACTGAAATTTTCAACGGGCAATTTGCAGCTGAAAAACTTACTCAAAATCAAGGAAATGCAGAAGCCCTCATCAAGGATTTTGATGGCAGTTTCGCTTTTGTTGTGGCTGAGTCTGGAAGACTTATAGCTGGGAGAGACTCGTTAGGAGCCTACCCGCTCTATTATGGTGAAAACGTAAATCTAGCGGCTTTAGCGTCCGAGCGCAAAGCATTGTGGAAAATCGGAATTGGACAGACGCATTCCTTTCCGCCGGGACATATAGCCATAGTTGATGAACATGGTTTTAATTTTAAGCCTGTAAAAACACTCGTTTACACAGGAACTAGACAAACAACCATGCAAACTGCAACTGGAAAAATACGAAGCCTTTTGCAACAATCAGTTAAACAAAGAGTTTCGGGCCTTAAAGAAGTTGCAGTAGCCTTTTCTGGTGGTTTAGACAGCAGCATGGTTGCGTTCTTAGCCAAGAAGTCTGAAGTAGATGTACATCTGATCTATGTGAGCTTGGAAAACCAGCCTGAAATTGAACAGGCAAAAGAGGCGGCAGAAGCGCTGAAATTGCCATTTCACATTTGTGTTTACAGTGAAGATGCTGTAGAAGAAGTTCTTCCAAAAGTTTTGTGGATGATTGAAGAGGCAAACCCCGTTAAAACAGCCATAGGAA
>DAOVQA010000112.1:0-4176 GCA_030628925.1 Candidatus Bathyarchaeota archaeon
CATGTATTTATGGTTTGACCAGGCTCTGCTACCCCTGCGATTTTACCCCTCTTCTAACTCCTCCTCGCTTCTTTTAATTTTTTCCAATCTTGATACATTGAGCAGGTAAATACTTAGTTGACGAGCGTGCTAACCTCCTCCAACCGCCTTATACATTAGTCTGATCATATAGTACATGTAACCTAAAGTGCAGCACACGCATTCAGAACCATTTTTGCTAATTGTCTCCTGCAACATTACCCACCATTAACTTGTATGCTAGAATAAATCCACGTGCAAATCCATCTGCATACTTTTCAGTTCCCTTATGTTTTGTGTCCAGAGTTGTTCTCAGGTGATGATAGAACTCGTGTAAAATAATAAATGGTTCCTTAAGCGTGTCGCTGTTCAACACGAAAATAATCCCTTTTTTAGTGTTGTAGCAGCCGAGAGTTTTCTTCCTACGTCCTTTAGGCAGACCAACCTTTATCTTAGGCACGTCAACGCGGTAATATTCAGCAAGCAGTTCCAAAGCTTTCTCCACTCTTCCATCTAAGATAAGTTGAACAATGAACACTTTAAGCTCAGGTTTCAAGGATCTTCCACCTTAACATGCTTACGTTAATATGGGCATTCACAAACCCTTCAAACATTTCTACGTTTAAGGTTGTAAGTCTCATTCTCTTGACTTTTTCAGGTAGATTACTAAACCTATTAGGGCTATAGCACCTATTCCTCCGCCTATGTAAAGACCATATTTCATCAGTAGGGGTTGTTCCTCAACTTTCATTGTCAATTGAGGGCTCAAGCTTTCAAATCGAAGTTCATCTCCACTGAATTTCGCTTGGGCTTCCCATGTTTCAAGGATTTCAGGTTTGAAACTTGCAGTAAACGTACCATTCGGAAGCGTGTAACACACTACCTGTTTGCTTTCGTTTGGAGATGTAAAACAAACGGTTATAGAGAGGTTTTCCACTGGTGGGGTTAAATGACCTTTGACAGTTATGTTTTCACCTAAATAGACGGTTTCACTAGTCATTGTTAAGTTTAGTGCTGAAGGATATTTTACAGAATAGTTACCGAAGGCGATAAGAACGTTTTCCAAAACGTCACTGGCCTCAACTCTATAACTGACAAATGTGCCAGCAGTTTGTCCGGGAATAACTGCTCTGCAAGTTCGATTGTTCACAATCTTCATCTCTAAAACAGTCATGTTCGTCCAGTTATTAGTTGAATAATGCACAGTTGCGTTCTTCAAGTTTGTTGAGTTAGAAATATAAGCAACACCAGTGTCGTTGTGCGGATATACCCTTCCTGGGACGACTAGGGGCTTTAGACAAGCGTTTCCGAATTCTGCCTTAACCAGAAACTCTATTGTTCCAGAGTCTGCTTCACCTATAAAAACCAAATGGTAGAGGCTTTTGCCGGGATACGGTGAAGTGAGATTTATGAACATGTCTTGACCGTGGGACTCGCAACTTGCGTATGCTATGCCCCTGTGTTCTTCGTTTTCTAGGTTGTAGCCGCCGATGTTGTCGTTTTTTTCGCCGTAAAGCCCAGGTTCCCAAGCTAATGGAACGTCATTCAACATGTTGCCTACATCTTTTTGGGGATTAGCCATCAAGTAAAGCCTAGCCTCATACATATCTAGAGTTTCCGGAACTTTAATAAAAACTTCAATGTGCTGACTTTCAGTCACAAACCCATAAGCCCAGCTCGTCTCGAGAACAGGCAACTCATTTTCTTTCCCTCTCACATAGTGTTTATGCCAAACGTTACATTCAACAGTCTCAATTATCATAAAAGTTGCTTGCTGCGAACCCCCACTTTCTCTTGGATCATTTTCTAAAAGAAAGGTGTAGTTTCCCGAATATTTCGGAACAAAAAAGGCTGTGTCCACCGTGGTTCCTAGGTGCTCAGGAAAACCAGCTGACTCAGTATGATAACCTTCCATTCTTCCAAGGGGATCATAAACGTAAATGTCGTAGTCTGTTTGAGGTTCTGAGCCTGAATCTATCCATTCACCATGACAATAGACATGATAGCTGTGATTCGCCCTAAGCGGACAGATCACCTTCCAGCTCCGGCCGATCTGCACCTGCGAACGGTTCAAAAACACTGGAAACATAGGCTTTTCTATGTAAGTCCAATTTTCCAAGATTCCTGAGTTTAGGTAAGTGTGTACATATCTTTGATATTCCGGAAAGCCATTGGCCTTAACACTAGGGCTGGAACCAGAGGCTATTGAAGTCAAAAACACAAGCACTCCCAGAACTATCAGACTTCTTTTTCGATCAACAAGAGTATTGTTCAAAGCTACTACTAACCCATCTATTTATTCTTCTCTCTGAATCATAATTGTTATGAAGAATAGCTCTTTATTCTGAATCCAAATCGAAACAGACATAAACATCAACAGTAATCTTTGAACGGTAAAGTTTATTAGAAAGCTGTGCAGTTACGTTTCTAGCTCTTTAAAATCCGAAAACAATTTTTCAAGTTGGAGGAAATTGAAAGTTTGAAAAAACCCGCATCAACTAGTTTCACTCATGTATGTTTAAGTGTAAAATTGCGGGGGATAGTTGAAATTGGCTGAAATAACAAAGGAGGATACACACCTCCTATTGAAGGCTTTCTTTAAGGAGAAAGGCCTAGTTCGCCAGCACTTAGATTCCTACAACGAGTTCATAGATCATGGCCTACAAGAAGTAATAGATGAGATAGGGGAGATTTCAATAGACGTTCCCGAGTGCCCGTACAAGGTGAAGTTAGGACAGATCTGGATAATAGATCCGCATACAAGGATTACGAGTCCATATGCAACAGAAGTTGACGGAACGAAACATGAAATCCTGCCGATGGAAGCAAGGCTTCGCAGTTTGACTTACGCTGCACCTATAGCTCTGGAGATGACTCCGGTAATAGACGACAGAGAACAAGACACAGAACTAGTTTATATTGGAAATATTCCGGTAATGCTGAAGTCAAAACTATGCTTCCTATCACAACTCTCAAGAGAAGAGCTGATAGCATGTGGAGAAGACCAAAATGGTCCAGGCGGCTACTTCGTGGTAAACGGTTCAGAACGAGCAATAGTTGCCATGGAAGACTTGGCGCCCAACCGAATAATTGTGGACATAAACAAGAAAGGAGTAAAGCCAGTATACCAAGCAAAGATATTCTCTACAACGGTTGGCTTCAGAGCAAGAATAGAGCTTAAGCTAAAGTCAGACGGAGCTGTATACGCCTCCATGCCAGGAGTGCCCACACTAATCCCGTTCGTCATATTAATGCGTGCTCTAGGCTTAGAATCGGATAAGGACATAGCTCAAACAGTTTCACTAGAAGAAGAGACACAGAGGGAGTTAGAATCCTCATTTGACAAAGCCATAGGCATAGATACTGTAAGAGATGCAGTGCTTTTCATTGGAAACCGTGTCGCCCACGGCCAAGTTGAAGAATACCGCATACAAAAAGCTCAAACAGTGATAGATAGAAACTTCCTGCCACACATTGGTAGAACAAGCGAAAGCAGAGGAGACAAAGCCTTGTTCTTAGGCGAAATGGCATGCAGGGCAATTGAACTGAAACTTGGAAGAAGAAAAACAGATGACAAAGATCATTTCAAAAACAAAAGATTAAGGCTTGCTGGTCCGTTGCTTGCAGACCTATTCAGAATGGCCTTCAGAAACCTCTGTAGAGACATGAAATACCAGCTTGAACGCATAGGCGTGAAGGGACCAATAATAACTGTTTCGGTAGCAGTTCGCCCCGGAATAATAACTGAGAGGCTTCAGCATGCCCTTGCAACGGGAAACTGGGGAAGAGGAAGAGTGGGCATAACCCAACTTCTCGATAGAACAAATCACATTTCAACTTTAAGCCACCTTCGTAGGTTACAATCACCGCTAAGCCGAAGTCAACCAAACTTTGAGGCAAGAGACTTACACCCGACTCATTGGGGTCGCCTGTGCCCAAATGAAACACCAGAAGGCTCAAACTGTGGGCTGGTCAAAAACCTAGCATTGTCAGCATGCATCTCAGTAGGCGTGAACCCTGAGAGAATAATGCAGATACTCTACAGCATGGGCGTAGTACCTGCGTATGAATCAAATGAAACGTTAAGGCTTTCAGGAGCAAAGGTCTTTGTCGACGGGAACATAATGGGTTACTGTACTTCCCCACAAGAATTAGTGC
>DAOVQA010000129.1:0-3936 GCA_030628925.1 Candidatus Bathyarchaeota archaeon
ATCGTTTCACTTTCGCCGATTACCATACAGTCAATTCCGTAAGATTCAATTACATTTTTGTATTTCAGTTGCCATGCTCCCGCGCCGCCTACTATGATTTTTGTCTTGTATCTTTGGAAGCTTTCGTGTGTCCTCAGATTTCTGAATTCTATCGAGTTTATGGGCTCTCCGCCGCCAATCAGTGAAGAATACGTTTTACTGACGTAACCCATTCCTAATGGGTCCATTGTTGATACACCAACAACTTTCGTGTTTAAACCAACGAATGCACCGAGATTGCATGGGTGAACAACGGCTACGTCCGATTCATCAAATCCATTTTGTAGAAGAACAGCTTCCACTTTTCTAAGTCCATAAGGTGCATACTTTGCGCTTCCATCACAGTTGCTTTCTACCTGTGGATATAGCCGCTTCGTTAGAAGCCGTAATGGTATTGGTCCCTTCGGAAAACCTCCTGCGAAAGCAAAAAACTGAGTGTTGCCAAACTCGCTCATTTCAGTCGCTGAAGCTGTTAGGACAATTTTTACTCCTTGTTTATTTAGCATGTTTTTCCTCCTTTTGGATCAAATATATGAAACCATCCATTCTGTCAGCAGACATGGAAGCATATTACACTTTACAAAACATTTAAAAACTGATATATATACCTATCTTTTGATGTTGATGTGCATGACCAAAAAACCCTTTACAGTTTCAAGAAAGGAAGAGCGCACACAGGCAGAAGCAAAAGCCATGGAGTATATCAAACAAAAACACGCTAGGTTGGAGCAAATCTTTCTTAGAACGGTGTATCGTGAGGGGAGCATTTGGATATTACAAGGAGAAGTGAAGTTCAAACGGGCATATTTCTTCACCGTTGAGAAATCTTTCAGGATTCAGATTAACCCGGAGACTGGGAAGGTCAAATCATACGAGGAAAACGCCATTTCACGGCACAATAAGGTAAAATGAAACTGAAACGAAGAATTACCGCTGTTTCCTTCTTTTTGGTTTTCAGCGTAGCTAAGTCTAATACAATGAGTTTGCACGCAGGTTTTGTGTGCCCGTATTGGTGGTGGAGCTGACATTAAACTTTCCAATCTAACTTATACTTCGAATCGAGGAACGGTGTGATTATACCAACTACAAGAATGAAGAAGGCAAGAGGTTGATAAAAGAAGTAATAGATTAGGAATTCTAAAAAATTGAAGTCTAGTTTTAGCTTCCTTGAAGCCGAGTAAAACAGAACGGAAAAAAGGAAGAAACTTATGAAAAAATTCGTCAAATTTGTTAGGAGAACTAGCCCAATTGAACTTGAAAAGAGAATGGGAATTAAGAAACTGAATCTTGTTGCCAAAAGCATGAGAATGATATCAATAATTTTGTAGCCTAGAAAGTTTGAGAAAACATAGCTGAGGATTATTGGGATTAAGGTTGGAAAAAGGATCAGTGTGCTTGGGATTGCAACATGCGGATACTTTGCCACGTATTTTATTAGGGATCTCCAGTGCTCTTTAATCCATAAACCAGTACCGATACTCCACCTTTTCCTTTGCACAAACCAACTTCTCCAGCTAGAAGGGGCTTTTGTGTAAACCTCCACTTTATCTGTGTATTTGAACTGCTTATTCTTTAGTAGAACCTTAACCGCTATATCCAGATCCTCTGCAACTACCTTCGAAAATCCACCAACCTCCTCAAAAGCCTCTCTTTTTATGGCAAAAGCAGCGCCATTAATGCCAAAACATCTCTTTATCAGCTTTGAATAAAGATAGCTCCCAAGGTTGGAGCTAATGTACTCATAATTCACCATTCTAGGTATGAAGGAGTCTCTCACAATTTTCTTTTTCACATCAAGAATATCAACTCCTTCCATCTCCCTTTCTATTACCCCTAAAAAATCCTTTGAATCTCCAAGTTTAACGTCGGAGTCAAGGAAAACTAGAATTTCACCCTCAGAAATTTTTACGGCACTATTTAGAGCATCCACCTTGCCCCTTCTTTGCCCATTTAGGGTAAAATTTACCTTGCTACCATATTTCTTGGTAACTTCTAGCGACTTTTCATTAGGTTTATCTATTGTAACAAAAATTTCCTTGTTTTCATACGGGTCGTTTGTTAATTCTTCTAATAGCTCTTCCAATGAATCCGAGTTCTCGTAAATCGGTATGAAGACGCTAACTTTCTTCCCTTTGGGCGTCATTGTACCATTAACCATCTTGATTTATTGTCGGTTTTCAAAGTCTGATACTAATTATGAACCGCATCGAATCAATCATTGAATTTGATACGTAAAATTTAAGTCTCAACACTTCTTTCCTTCCGTTAAGCCCTTAGAAGCCAGCTATTTTTACGAACAGTATATAAGCCCACACTACGGCTATTGCGATTGTCCCATACTTTCTAGCTATTTTCTGTAGATTAACAACGTTTCTCGTTGAAGGTTTTTTGAACAAATCTGCATATCGCATGGCAACGGGTATGGAAAGCGGAAGAAATATAAAAAACAAAAGCAAGTGTGTGTAAGAAAGTAGACCAAAAGCTGAGTATACAAATGGCGAGAAAAACGCCGTAAGTAACATAAACCCAGCAACTATAACACCCTTCTTCTTCCCATACCTGACAGCAAAGGTGTTAATCCCCGTTTTACTGTCTGCTTCATAGTCTCCGACGGCTTGGATGATGTGGCACCCAGAATGAATCAATATCAGGGGCGTCACAGCTAATATAATTGATGAAACACTAGCACTTAGGTGGTGAATCACTCCCAAACCCATGAAGAACGGGAGAAGCCCCGCACCCAAACCTGAAACAACGAAGTCTGCAACCGGCACAGCCTTAAGTTTGAAAGGTGGAGCAGAATAGGCAGTCCATAATCCGAGATAGACAAGAAACAAGAGGGAAAGATGGAGATCGACTATGAAAACCAGAGTTAAGCCTAGGATGGATAGCGACAAGGAAAAAATCAACGCTTTCCGCGGTGTTATTCTTCCAGACGCAACGGGTAGACATGACTTAACTCTATTCTTTCGGTCCACGTCACGGTCGAAGTATTGATTCAAAACGAAAACACTGGCCGTAACAAGCGAGAAAGCTATAAACACTATAACGCCACGTTCAAAGGGCGCGAGATCAAAAAGAACGCTTCCCAAACCAAAGCTGAAAACCCATCCGAGCCAGCTATCAACTCTGCAAGCCCTAAAATATTGAAACATTCTAACTCCTTCCAGTTTGCTTGATATTACAGATCACAAAACATTTAAATCTTGATATATTTAAATTTCATGTTGTGAGTATATGGCTCAAAAAACGTTAGTGGATGCACGCGCGGTATCCAGTCCGAAAAGCGGCAAAACTGGACCCTGGGCAGGCACTGAGATACGAGTAGAGGCGAAAAAATGCCTGTTTTTGTTCAATTAGTTAGTTCCTTCAGCACTTCGGGCAGGTTTGACACCGAGAAAGATACGACATCATTAAACAGGATATTAAAAAACCTTCAGGATAAGGGTGCCAAAATCTTGGACGTGAAACTTAGTTTTGGAAGCCGCGAACACATCACTACTATAGTTTACATCATAACGTATGAAGCCCAGAACTCTATAGTGGTTCACGAAAAGAAGTAAAGAAAAGATATGCGCTTGGATAGAATACTGTAGTGATGGGGATGAACCTGCTGAATGTGTTACTTGAGCGCACGCTTCGCATAGTTAGTATTGCTAGTGGAGTTGTGCTTGGAACTCTGCTAATTTGGATTATTAGTTGTAACATGAGCAAAAGATTTTTTCCAAATATCCTGAAATCGCTAAGCGAAAATCTTGAGATCATCAAGACAATTCAAACTCTACGTTATAACTCGGAATCTGAAAAGATCTGTGGAAAGAAAACATAAGGAGACTTATGATGGTAGAAATAAAAACTTCTTCGGAGGCAGAGGCAAGGGCAAGAGAAGTTATCAAT
>DAOVQA010000069.1:0-6137 GCA_030628925.1 Candidatus Bathyarchaeota archaeon
GAAATATTTCTATGAGCTCTTGTGGAAACTTTCTTCTCAGACGCTACGTCCCTCAGAACTGGTGATTGTGGATAACTTTTCATCAAAGAAAGAATTGAATGATATGGTTAATCTTTTATTGTTGATTAAGAAGAATTTTTTTGATAGACAAGTTTGTGTGAAGTTGGTTCCGATAACGGACAGGGAGTTTTCGCATGCTTATTCTACAAATGTTGGGGTTTTTTTTGCAAGCCACGACTTGGTTTGCATAATTAATGGGCATTCTTTGCCTTTTTCTAGTGTGTGGCTTGAAAGTGGAGTGGCTCATTTTAGAAATCTGAAGGTTGCTGGTGTATCAGGATATTCATCTGCTCATGAAGATGGAAGTATCTGGGAGAAGCTTGGGTATGAGTGGGGGTGGAAAAGACCTAATGAGCTTAGTGGAAGTTACGTTAGAGATGATTTCTTTTCAACAATAAACTGTGTTCTCAGAAGGTCATTATGGGAAGAATATCCTTTTGACGAGAAACTGTTCAACAAGATTCCCAACGCAAAAATGTTTGGGGGAGAAGATTACGATTGGGCAATGGAAATGCTTGCCAAAGGCTACAAAATAGTTGTGGAACCGAAATTTGATGTTTATCACTCCCATGGAGAAACACTTTCAAAGCTTGTTTCAAAGTATCTTGTTTGGCAGCAGATCAGAAAAAAGGTTAAATCGTTTAGGAGACCAAGAAAATCCTACACTAAACTTGGAAGTGTGAAGCCTCTGAACTATGATCTTTAATCTTCATGGTAACAAGCTAGATATAATGAGCCGATTTTTTTGTAATTCTAACTTTGGTGACGATTGGAAAGATTAGAGCATTATTTTGTATGTGGTTCTTCATTTCTTCTGAATGTTACATACCTTTTTTTTAACAGCAGTTTTACACTTCTCCAACGTTCCTGCGCAATCTGAAAGTTGCCGATGACACCTCCATGAATGGAGTAGGAAACATAACATAGATATGTGCATCGAGTGCATTCTCTATAGGTTTTGCGTAAGTTGTTAAACTTAGGGCTGTTCCATACATTGGACAGGTTGAAGATGGAGGTTACGGGATTGAGGAGGTGGCATCCGGCGACTCTGCCTAGGTGATCTATGATAAGAAAATTCTGAAGTGCTCGGCATTTCCACAGTCTTTCACCGTCTAAGTATAAACGTCTGATTGCTTCCAGAATCTTGGTTGTTATAAGAATATTGCTGTTTTTCCTCTTTAGTTCGATTAGGGAGTCACAGAGGTTTATCATAGCTTTCTTGTCAGTTATCTCAAATTCGTCGTTTTTTCTTCCTATCTTGAAAAGCTGTTCTGAGTTAACTGAAGCATCGTAGGAGTAGAGGGAATACCAGATAGGAATTTCTTTCTTAAGAAAATACTTGGTCAAATCAACAACTTCATATAGGTTAAACTGTGAAATCATCGGTGTTACACTTACGTTTATTCCTTCTTGGTGCAGTTTTTCAATGGCTTGCACTGCTTCATGCCATGAGCCGTTAACGCCCTTTAGGTAATCATTTTTCTTAGGGTTCAAAGTGTCTAGTGATATTGCAACGAAATCTACATTGCGTAGTGCATCAATCTTTTCTACAGCCATGCTGCCGTTGTCGTAGACTGTGGTAATAAAAAAACGTGAGGCATAATCTAGGATTTCGCCGATGTCCTCTCTCAGTAGTGGGTTTCCGCCTGAGAACACTATCTCTACAACGCCGAGGTTCTTAAGAATGTCTAGCCCCGTTTTGATTTCTTCTGTGGAGAGTTCTTTTATATCCTGTTCTCGCCAGACATTACATCCTCTACAACGGTAATTACATTTTCTTGTTATCATCCACTGAACGTGATAAGGTCTATTAGGTACTAAAGAATGCATAGAGATTCTAGTGGCCTTTTCAAGAGTTATTACCAAAGGAGTTTCCCTTTGCATTATTTGTCTTTTAACTGTGATTGAGTAAACTATTTTAAAGTAGCGCAAACCCAACGTAATATTATATATCGGTAAAGTCGGAGAGTATCCAGACGTGGAATGTAAGCAGCTATGATTGGGAGAAGACCAAGATGCGGAAAATGAGTTTCATTATACCACATAAGGACGACCCGCTTCTTGATCGCCTGCTCACTTCACTAGGTAAGCAAACTTGTAGGAACTTTGAAGTGATTATTGTCGACTCGTCAGATGATAATTCGTCTTTGAAGACCATACGAAGATGGAGTAAATCTCTGGACCCTAAGGTTTTATCTGTAAACTGTGGGAGAGGAACTGCAAGAAACATCGGTGCTAAACTTGCAGAAACAGACATTTTAGTTTTTGTAGATGCCGATGTAGTCCTACCTAGAAACTTCGCTGAAGGTTTAGCGGATGTGTTTGCAGAAAACTCAGGTTTAGTGGCTGTAGGTTTTCCAATTTATCCTACCGAACCAAACAAAGTGTCTCGTGTTTTCTACAGATTTCTGAGATTTCTAGACAGATCCTCCTATAGATACGGGAAACCCAGAATTCCAACCACTTGTGCAGCTTATCGCAGCTCCGTTTTTCAATCTAGGTTTTTCCTAGACATTATAGGAGAAGATGTGCTCTTTTCCGCTGACATCATGAAATATGGTGAAGCCCTCTTCGCAAAGCATATTAAAGTTCTTGAGGAGCCGAGGAGATGGGATGATGGTTCAAAGATAATAAAGAATCTGTGGCATTATACTCCAGCTTTTATTGTGAACTTCCTGATAATTTTTGGCCTTCATAACGTGATAATGCCAACACAAGAGGTTAAGAGAACGTAGCATTACCAAAGTAGTATCATCATTTTTTAGGGTTCATTCACTTCTTAAGGGCAAGCCAAAGATGATCTGAAGGAGGTCTTATCAAGGTTTGAGTTTTTCCGTTCCCTTGTATTAATGTGCGGTTATGAGGATTTCTTAGGAACTTGCCTATGATGGAAGCGTGAATTTGCTTCTGTCTTATGCTCTTAATTATTCTGTCGGCAGATTCGGGTTTGGCAGAAATCAGCAAGGCTCCCGAGCTAATCAGTTGTAGAGGGTCAATGCCGAAAAATCGGCATATTTCACGGGTTTCAGGCTGAATAGGAATTTTTTCTTCAAATATTTTCACGCCAAGGTTTGATGCATCTGCCATTTCATGGACTCCTCCAGCCACACCGCCTTCTGTCGGGTCGTGCATTGCATTGACTCCACCAGTTTTAATTGCTGTAATAGCTTCTTTGACGACACTTATCTGATTGAAAAATGTCTTAGCCTTCTCTAACATTGAAGCCTCAACTGTTTTCTTCAATTGCTTCTCTCTGTCTGACGAGAGAATTGCCGTACCCTCAATTCCAACACTTTTAGTTAGTATAAGCTTGTCTCCTGGTTTGGCTCCACCCGCAGTCACATAGTTCCCTTTCTCAGTCACGCCAACAGTGCAGCCTACTACTATCGGACTGGTTAGTCCAGGGGTTACTTCGCAGTGGCCTCCCACTATTGCTATTCCTAACTCTTTTGCAGCTTCATCCATTCGAACGCATATGGTTTCAACAGTTTCTCCATCCGCATTTTCAGGAAGCAGGATGCATGAGAAAAAGAATGCCGGTTCAACACCGAAAGTGGCAACGTCATTCGCGTTAATATTTACCGCAAGCCAGCCTATTCGCTCTATTGCACCGGTAATAGGATCCATAGAAACGATTAAGGATTTACCGCCAACGTCTATGACTGCTCCGTCATAGCCCGCGGAAGGACCCAAAACAACTTCTTCACGTTTCACACCTAGATTTTTGAAAACAACATCTTTAAGAATGTCAACGGGGATCTTTCCAAATGGCAGTTTCATTGTAAAACCTTCTCTTAGGGTGACAATTATTGTCCTAGCTTTTAAGCTGTGGCAAAATGCGTTGAATAATTTTCACTATAGGTGTGGCTACAATCAGCCCAATAGTCATTTGTCCAATGTTCACTGGGACTTCAGCGATTGCCCAAACTCCAAGGATAAGCTGTTCGTAAAGAAAATAGCCGAAAACCATCAATAACCCGCCAAAGACTGTTGAGATAACCATCCATCCATATTCTGGTTCGGAAACAAAGGCTGTAGTAATTATCAATAATGTAACAAAGATTCCTAGACCTATCCAGAATTCCATTGGAATAAATATTAATGATATAGGGTTTTCTGATGGTGGGATGCCGCTGTAGAATTCCACCATGCCACTGTAGTACAAAAATCCTATTAGGCTTACTAAAGACCCAACAAGCACTCCAATTCCAGTGGTAAAGATCTTCCATTCGCGTTTGGTATGATCTTTAGAAAACAAGCGTTTTTTGTCGGCGAGAAAACCCACCAATCCTCCTTCTAATGCCTTGATTATTAATGTTGCTGGCGCGTAGTAGTAATAGCCAAGGAATATATCTGCAAACATAGAGCCAAATCCACCAGCAAAAGCACCCACTTTTGAACCGAAAAGTAACGCTGCTATGTAAACCATAATTTCGCCAAAATTAAAGAAGCCTCTTGTGCTCGGTACGTAAACTGTAAAAATCATTGTTGCTACACATACAAGGGCTGTGAAAACGCTTGCGATGCCTAGTTGAACTGTGGTCTTTACCCTCGTTCGCGAAGACATTTTAGTTTTTCTCCTTTGAGAGGTGAATAGTATAGTTACAACTATACTATTTTAGTTTATCGCATCCACCATTGAAGAAACTAAATTAAAAGCCTTAAATCCTCTATTGCACGTAAGACTCTTTTTCCACGTTCAGTGACTTTGAAGAGTCTTCTTCCGCTTTTTGCGTAGCCTACTATTAGTCCTTTTTCTGAGAGTTCTTTTAGATGTTGATACACGGCTGCTCTTGTGACTGTTTTTCCAAGTTTTTTCCATAAATCATAACCGTACGTGTCTTTTCTGCTTAGCCTTCGTAGTATTTTTTCTTTTGTGCTTATTTCTAAGCCTAGAACCACTGTTTTCTGTTTCTTTGTTAATGCTTGCAGTACGTCTGTGGCTTTAAGTCCGCTTCCTGTGATAAGGCATACAACGCTGTCATTTGTGCTTATTTTTCCATTTTTGACAAGCTTCTGCAGTGCTGCTATTGTGGCTGAGCTTGCTGGTTCAGCGAATATTCCTTCAAGTTTGGCTATTTGGAGTTCTGCTTCGAAAATTTCGGAGTCTGAAACCGTTAAGGTTAAGCCTTCTGATTCCTTTATTGCCTTTATTGCTAGTTTGCCTTGGAGTGGATTAGCCACTAAGATAGCGAGTGCACGGGTAAATGGCTTCGGGATTCTTATCGGTTGAGAATGGGCTTCTAGTAATGTTTTGGTTATGGGTGCGCATCCTTCTGGTTGGACTCCAATCATTTTTGGTAAGGATTTTGCTACTCCGTGCTGTTTGAGTTCCTTGAAGCCTTTCCATATTGAGTATATGGTTCCGCCGCCCCCCATGGAAACTATGAACCAATCTGGAACGCCGAACTGCTCATTCACTTCATAGGCAATCGTTTTCTGTGCTTCAATTACAAGGGGGTTTAGCTCTGCGGTTGCTTGATACCAGCCTGTTTCTTCGGCTAAGGCTTCAGATTTGTGTATCGAGTCGTCAACTGTTTCTCCATACTGCTCGATAACAGCATCATACACGAGCATTTGAGCTAGTTTTCCAACATCAACAAGCTTCGGGACAATTGCATGACAGATTAGTCCAGCTTTTGCGCAATAAGCAGCTAAAGAAGCACCTAGGTTTCCGTTGGTTGCACATATTATGGTGCCGTATTTGAGGTCTATAGCGTTTGAAGTAATAAGTGCTGCTGCACGGTCCCTGAAAGAGTTTGTCGGGTTTCTGGTTTCATCTTTTAGATACAATTCTCTCAAGCCGAGTTTTTCAGAAAGTCTTTCTGCCTTACGTAATGGTGTTCCGCCTTCACCTAAACTTACAATATGTTGTACTGGTGGAAGTAAGCTTCCGTATCTCCAAAAACGAAGTTTGCCAGAAAACTTGATTTTGTGGCTTTCAGGTGAAATACTCTCGTATTCTAGTGCTCCTCCGCATTTTTCACACTTGCTCTTTGGTGGATAAAGCGGAGATTTTAAGCCACATTGAACACATTTGAGGGACATGAGTTTGCTCCATTTAATCAGTGTTTTCA
>DAOVQA010000182.1:0-2819 GCA_030628925.1 Candidatus Bathyarchaeota archaeon
CAATGAATTGCCTCCAGGCAATATGATCAGTGATGCTGTAGGCATAGAGTCAACCATAGAGTGGAGTGGATTTATAGTAAGAACACTGGTGTCAGCAATCTTGAACGGAGTAATCTACGGCGTAATAATATGGTTAATCTTCTCTTTCGTTGAAAAAGCAAGAGAATAAAGAACCCCCTTCTATATTTAAAGAAAGGACTCGCTCGTTTTCTCCTCTTTATTAAAAAACAATCTTAGCGCGTGCTTGGCTAATGTAAAACCAACATCGTTTCTTGTCCAACACTTGATGACGTTACTGAGAGAATTGTGCCGAGCGTAGCCGATCAAACATGCTTTATGCCACTTCCATGAGTTAAAACTGTCTACTGCAAAAAGCGTGAAAAAGTTTAACGCATATTATTGAAACAATGAACCCAGATACACAATCCCTAAATCCTCATGATTCTGAGGACAAGAAAACAGCAAACATTTTTTCATAAATCGGTTTTTCATCGTATTTTGATGCTATTTTTAATTGTGGTTTAATCCTTCTAGACGTTCCGTTTCAGAAAATAAGCCTGGAAAGGGCTTAGAAAAAAATAGGGGAGGGGGGTCATGTGAACCAAATGTAGAGTTTATATGTGGCTTGTCTAGTCTTCGATGCATGTTTTGAAGCGTTTTGTTCTTATCTTTCGTGATTGCCTGTCTTCAATCCGAGGATTAAGGTAATGTTGGCTTTGGAGTCGATTTTAGGAGTTATCTTTCCTATGGAAGACGTGAAAAGTGTTGTAACTCCTGGTCCATGACCTGATGAGACACAGTTTGTGTGCACAACTATGCCAATGGATGTGGCGCCTTGTTTGTAAATTCTTCCGTAAGAGTGATCTGCGTCTTTTATGGCTACAACGTCGCCAAGCCGGAGATCGTCAAGACCAAACTGCTTTCTAACCTTCTCATCAAAAAGCTGGATGTCATAGTCTCCAGAGTAAGTTTGGTTCATCCCCAAACCTGAACCCATCGTCTCCGCCGGAATCACATGAGTAACTGAAATCTCCAGTTTTTCACCATCCGGATTAGGATTCAGGGCTTTTAGAAAACGTGGATCCATGTTCATCACCTTTATGTCAGGGAAATCCAGAAGTTTCAACCCTAAACCAAACGCTTTTACAAGAACTTTGTCTCCAAGCATAAGCTTCTCAAGGACTGCAGGCTGAAAGTCCACTAGCACATGCTCTATTCCACCATGTTTTCCGGTGACGACTCCTTGGGCACCTTTCGCATCCCCGGTGACCACGGTCGCTTTGTTTCCAACACATGAAAGCACATTAAACGCTGTATTTGCACCTCGTCCAAAACGTGAGTCGTTCTCCTTATTTTCCAAGCTTACACCGGGCTCAACATGGTCTGCTTCCCATCCGCACGCAAGATCGCCTACTCTAATGTTGTATGTGATTCCTCCAGCACCTGGCAAGACAACTGGGGTGCCTTGAGCTGAAATTTTGTAAATTCCTTTTCCATAAACTGGACTGGCTACTTCACCAACAACAGAAATTTTCACTAACTTGTCAACATTTGTTCTCAGCATCACAGTTTCCTCATATGAGAATAGGTGCATTAATTAGCAGATGCTAATAAAATTTCACCCTAATCGAAACCTAGTGTATCTGTGTGACACATAACAAGTTTTAAATGTATGTTAATTATTTTGAGTTGATTGAAGCAAACTCAGGTAAAACATCATTCACGGGGCTATGAAAAATGTCAGACTTCGGATTAAGATCTAAAATGATAATTAAAGATGTTATGAGCAGCCCAGTCATAACCATAAACGAAGAAGCACCAGCAAATCAAGTCGCAGAACTCATGGACAAGTATGCTCTAGGCTGCATAATAGTGTCAAACAAAGAAGGAAAACCTATCGGAATAATCACAGAAAGAGACCTGGTGAGAAGAGTTTTAGCTAAAAACACCAAACCAGACTCATTCAAAGCAAGAGAAGTCATGACCTCGCCTCTGATAACAATAGAACCTGGCGAAAAAATAAGTGAAGCAGCAAAAAGAATGAGCACACTGAACATTAGACGGTTAGGAGTCATTTACAAAGAGCAACTTGTCGGTGTGCTGTCAAGCAAAGATATTCTAGCAGTCATACCTGAACTCATAGAAGTCATTCAAGAACAAGCGCTCATAGAAAGCGAGAAAAGAGTTCAAGAAGCAGAAGAGGAATCCCCCTCTCTCGCCGGATATTGTGACCAATGTGGAAGCTGGGCAGACAACCTAAAACAGGTCAACGGAGAATCCCTCTGTGAAGATTGCATAGCTGAATTGGAAAGTGAGGAATAAGGCGGTTGTTTGCGTGTTAAAGAAATCATGGATAAACGACAGCCGTAGCGAGCGCTAAAAAAGACGTTTTTGGTCATCCTCAAAAATTTTTACAATAATGCAGACAACAGTTATAACCGTGAAAGCCTCAGCAATAACCCGAGAAGCAGCAAAACTCATGACTGCAAAAGACAGCGGAAGAATACCTGTAAAAGATAACAAAGGAAGATTGATTGGCATGGTTGACCGTGAAGATGTTGCCAAATTGCTTGTTAAATAAGAAGGAAGAAAAATGAGTAGAGAAAGCTTCAGAAGATCACTAAGAGAGAGGAGCCCACTATCATCCAAAGATCACACCCATAAAAAGCGACGGGACGAGATGTTGCACGTCGCTAAAAGTCCTGTTGTCACAATGGCTCCTACGACCCCCATTTACGATGGAATCCAAATAATGAGTAAAGAAGGATTCCGACGAATACCATTAGCCAGTCCTGGAACGCGAACACTGGAAGGAATAG
>DAOVQA010000090.1:0-5050 GCA_030628925.1 Candidatus Bathyarchaeota archaeon
TAGCTATCTTTCTAGCATGAAGGTTTTTCTATGTACAGTTCGTATTGGGACTCGACCCATTAGCATTCTTTCTTCTGGTTTTTTGCTTAACCCTATTGGTTGAAGTTTCTTTGCTAATTCTAAGGCCGCTTTTAATTTTGTGTTTCTTTCGGCATATATCTCAAAGAGAACCTCGCCTTTTTTGATGTACTCTCCGAGTTTTATTTTCTGTGTGACTCCAGCTCCTTTTTCCTTTGGAGCGCCAGCTTCTCTGGCAACTTGAGCGATGCTTCTGTTGTTGACCCATAAGACTCTGCCGTCTTTGTCCGTTGTTATTTCCGCTTTTTTGTATCCAAGTTTTATGTCCTCAGGTTTTATTCTCGGGTTTCCGCCCTGTGCCTCTATTATTTGTCTGAACTTTCTTTCCGCTTTTCCTGATTTTAGGAGGCTCTCTGCCTTTTGTTTTCCATTTTCGACCCCAACCATTTCGAAGAGGATGCCTGCAATGCTTGTTGCTTTTTCTTGAAGGTCAACTGGACCGTTTCCCATGATTGTAGATAATGCTTCTTGTGCTTCTAACGCTGGGCCTATAGCGTATCCGATAGGTTGTTCTCCAAAGGTTACTGCACATTGAACATTTATTCCCAATCGCTTCCCTAAATCTATGAAATCGTATGCAAGTGCATTTGCGCTGCCGATTGTTTTTACTTTTGCACCTCTTCCAGTTGGGATGTCTATGACTACGTGTGTGGCGCCTATGGCTTTCTTCTTGCTCATAATTGATGGAAGAAGCAATGGATCTATCGCCAATGGATACTCAACTTGAATGAAAATGTCATCGGCAGGAGCTAACTCTAAGGCGCCACCCCAAACCATACAACCATTTGTTTTCTTCACTACATCTCTTATTTCTTCAAGGGTTAGGTTTACTGGACAAAATGTTTCAACGCGGTCAGCGGTTCCTGCCGGAGAAGTCACTGCTCTAGAGGAAGTTTTAGGTATGATAAAACCAGCAGCGGCGATAATTGGCACTATTAAAAGTGATGTCTTGTCGCCAGGTACTCCACCTATACTGTGCTTGTCTAGAATTGGAGTTTTATCAAGGGTCAGGGTGCCACCAGTCTCCACCATGGCTTTCGATAAAGCTTCAATTTCATCTATGCTTAACCCATGAATATAAAGCGCAGTTACAAAAGACGCGATTTCAACGTCGCTTAGGTGACGTTCCACAACTTCCTCAACTATCATTTTTACTTCGTTTTCTCGTAATCTTTCACCACGTATTTTTGCTTGAACATAATTAAGTGCCTCAGGTCTTTCTGCAGGTTGTACTTCAATGATTTCTCCGTTCTCTATTCCGAGCTTTATTGAAATCTCTTGATAGACTCCCACATAGTTACGTGGAAAGTTGTCAGCAATGTTGACGATAGCAATTAAATGTTCATCTTTATGGGTTATTTTCACTCTGTCAGATGAATGTACACCGATAAGACTCGCGGTTTCATCGTCCAATATGGCTATTCTTCTTCCGCCAGCTTGGATATCTAGAAGTCTGGCTTGCAACTTCATTCAGACTCACTCTTAATCAAAAAGTAAAGCGAATCATTGCTTAAAGCCTTTAAGCAACTCAATCCAATAAACAAAATTGAGAGGCTGAAGTCAGTTTGAGATACGTAGATTTTGTGGATTTCAAATACGAACCTGAAGAAACAGATGTTGTTTGCACGTTCTACGTTCAACCAGAAGGCGTCAGCATAGAGGAAGCTGCAGGCGGGGTAGCTGCTGAAAGTTCGATAGGAACGTGGACAGAACTCACAACCGTAAAGTCCTATGTTCAGAAACTTGCCGCTCGCGTATTTAGCATAGAAAGAAACAATGTGAAAATAGCTTATCCGATTGAACTTTTCGAGCCGAGAAACATGCCCAACATATTGAGTAGTGTTTCAGGAAATGTTTTCGGATTGAAAACTCTTAAGAACTTACGGCTTGAAGACATCCATTTTTCCTCGGAGCTTATCAGAAGCTTCAAGGGTCCAAAATATGGTATTGGCGGAGTTCGAAAGCTTTTGAAAGTTTATGATCGGCCATTGGTGGGAACGATAATCAAGCCCAAACTTGGGTTGAAAACTCTGGATCACGCAAAAGTTGCTCATGAAGCTTGGGTCGGAGGATGTGACATAGTAAAGGACGATGAGAACCTAAGCAATCAAAGGTTTAATCCATTTGAAGACCGTGTCATTAAAACATTAGAGCGTAGAGACCGCGCTGAAGAAGAAACTGGTGAAAGAAAAGTTTACATGGTTAATATCACAGCGGAAACGAGGGAGATGATAAAAAGAGCTGAATTTGTGCTTAGCCGTAGTGGAGAATATGTCATGGTTGACATTCTAACTTGTGGTTTTTCCGCTTTACAGACGCTACTTGAACAAGACTTTAACCTTATAATTCATGCGCATAGGGCTGGACATGCGGCGTTTACTAGGAATCCTAAGCATGGAATTTCGATGCGAGTAATAGCCAAAATAGCTAGGATAATAGGTGTAGATCAACTTCACGTAGGCACAGTTGTTGGAAAAATGTTTGAAACAAGAGAGGAAGTTGCGGAGAACTGTGAAGCATTAAAGGAGGAAATGAGCGGATTAAAACGAGTTTTACCCGTTGCTTCAGGTGGTTTGCATCCAAGATTAGTTCCAGCACTAATCGAGTTTTTCGGAAAAGACTTCGTAATCCAAGCTGGAGGAGGAATTCACGGTCACAGAGATGGAACAGTTGCAGGAGCAAAAGCTATGCGGCAAGCAGTAGATGCGACTTTAGGAGCCATATCTCTGAGAGAATATGCTAAAGAACACAGAGAACTTGAAACAGCACTGCAAATATGGGAACAACACGCCTAGCAGTTTGGTTACTTAAGAATCCATGGATATTTTCTATGCATCACTTGGATTATTGAGTGAGGAGAGATTATCCCCTCTTCACATATTATGCCGTGAATAAAGTCTCTCCTTGTAATATCAAAGGCAGGATTCCTTATGATTAAGTTTTTTGGAGGATTTTTCCAAATTTCGTTTTGTCTTCTTTCCTCTATTTTTTCATAGTCCCCGTACCTAGTTACAGCGTCGAACTTCAAAAGTTCAGAAACCACGTAGAAGGGTGTTCTGGCTTCCTGAGCAATGAGGGCGATCATACTTGTTCCAATCTTGTTCACCACATTTCCCTCTGAGGTTATGGCATCTGCTCCCACTAATACAAGGTCAACTTGATTCATGAAAAAGCGTGCAGCCGAGTCCACAATCAAAGTAGTCTTCACGCCTAACTCTAACATTTCTTTCGCGGTTATTCTGCCTTGAAAGACAGGTCTACTTTCAGTACAGATAACTTCAAAGGATCTTCCTTCTAGTTTAGCTCTTCTCAACAAATAAGTGACTGTTGATGAGTGGCAGTGAGTTAAGACTACTGAATTGTTCCTAATTCTTCTAGCTCCTATTTCAGCAATTTTTCTCTTTGAATTTTCAAGATTTTTGAGAAACTGTTCAGAAGCCGAGGTGACTATCTCAGTTAGTTCCTCAACTTTTTCATGGATATTTTTTTCTACTTGACTTATTATCAATCGAACAGCGTTTCTCATCAACGGCTCAGTCTCTCTGGAAGAAAAAAGGATTTCCTTTGCCTCTGAGAGTTCCTTCAAAAATTCCTTTTTGTTCTTCGCTTTTGTTTCTTTCGCTAGAGTTTCTATCGCTTTTATGGCGGCTACAGCAACGTTTCTGGCACCTTGAACTTCAAGCTGTTTTATTCTCATAGCGGTTGCTTGAATTGGTTTCAACAATAGTTTTCACCTATAAGGACAGTTATCTTTTTAGTAAGCGAAGGCACTAAAACTTTTGGTAGGATAATTTTGGCTGTCTTTGTGACAAAAGTTGGCGGAACGAAACAGGTGTTTGACAGAGAAAAAGTTGTTAGGACATGTCTGAGAATGGGTGCTACTCGAGAAATCGCTGAGAAGATTGCTGAAAACATTGAAATGACGGTTTATGATGGTATAGAAACAAAGAAAATTCTCAGGATGATTTTTGGGCAGTTAGGTAAGTATAAGCCAGCTGTCAAGCATCAGATTGACCTACGTAAAGCTTTGAGTTTGATGAAGCCGAAACCTGACTTTGAACGTTTTATCCAAATATTGCTGAGCGAGCACGGCTATAAAGTTACTCCGAATCAGATTATAAGGGGCAAATGTGTAGAACATGAAGTCGACGCTGTCGCAAGAAAAAACGGCGAAACATACATTGTAGAAGTGAAACACCATTTCAGCTATCACACTCCAACAGGTCTAGATGTAAGCCGCATTACAAGAGCAGTTTTCGAAGATGTAACGGAAGGATTCAAACTTGGATTGAACAACTTGAAAATTGATAAAGCAATGATAGTTTGTAACACGAAGCTTTCAGAACATGCTAAACGTTATGCGAAATGTAGAGGGATTCATCATATAGGATGGGGTTCACCTCCAAACCGTAACTTACAAACTATGATTGAAGAGAAGAAGCTGCATCCTTTAACTTATCTTAAAGGGTTAAACACCGCAACAAGAGAAAAATTAGCATCTGCCGGAATAGTTCTGCTAAAACAGCTAACCGCAAAAAATCCAGAAGAACTTAGGAGAGAAACAGGAATTCGTAAAGAAACTCTTAAGTTAATGATTGAGAAAGCTGGAGCAATACTTTCAGAAAATGCATAATTATTATTAACTTTCAGCATGCCCGCAAATAACAGTAGGTCAATTTCCTAGGGCACCAACGTGCGTCGAAAGCCCTTTATTCAATGACTTTGAGTTTATGATGTGGATTTTGCATGCATGCATTCAGCAAATCCCGGTGCCAAATGTTCCCAAAAAGAGAAGAGAGAAGTCACTGCAAATCTTGGTTCAGTCTAACGTCTAGCGAAAATAGGTCTAATTTTCATACGTTGCGTTGATGCTACTGCGATTGAGCTCGAGTCTTTGAAATGTTTAAATAGAATTGATGTTCAAAATGGGTTCAAGGGATCATTTTGTCAATGGACAAGCAAGAGTTTAAGA
>DAOVQA010000139.1:0-3792 GCA_030628925.1 Candidatus Bathyarchaeota archaeon
ATTGGAAATGCTTTGTTCAACCCCTTTCTAGCCGCGTTAGCAGTTCTGACATTTGCTTTCAGCGCAATATCCATACCGAAATAACCAGCCAAAGCAGAACAAAATGAACCAAAAACGTATGCCAAAGCCAAACTAACGTTCCTAATCATCGTTTCAGTAGTCCAAATGGGTTCTGGAACGAAAACTAGCAGCAAAACAGCAACAATAACAACAAAAAAAGAAAGAGTCTTGTATTCCCTCATGAGGAAAGCATTTGCACCTTCCTTTATTGCACCGGAAATTTCTTGCATTCTTTCAGTGCCAGCTTCCTGTCTTTTTACATAAAAGTAGAGGTATATTGCAACCAGAAGTGAGATTAGCGCCGAGATTGGAGCTATTAACCATATTTCCATTTTTCACTACTCCGTAACTCTAGACCCAAAATATTGGTCAAGCTGTTTACAAGTTTCTACAATGTTCATGAACTGTTTTATAACTTTAATGGTTAAATCCTTCGCTGTGAAATGAAAAAGGATAAAAGAAAACGCTTACAACAAATGATTAAGTCAGAGGGAAGGGGTGGAGTAAACGTCAAAATCATGGCACAGCATGAAAATTGATGAAGCCATACGTAAGTTAGACACTCGGATGGATGGCTTAAGTTCAGAAGAGGTGCAGAATCGTCTGCAAGAGTTTGGACCCAACGAGTTAAAAAAGGAAAAGCGAAAGTCGCCAGTTAAGCTCTTTCTTGAACAGTTTACTGACATCTTGATCATAATATTGCTAGCTGCTACGGCACTTTCGTTTGCTGTAGGAGAAGTTTACGATGCAATAGTCATAGTAGTGATAGTCATGGCATGCGCAGTCCTAGGCTTCACCCAAGAGTATAAGGCGGAAAAAGCGTTAGAAGCTCTAAAAAAGATGACAGCTCCAACTGCCACTGTTTTGCGCGACGGAAAAGAAGTTCAGCTTTCAACCAGTGATATCGTGCCTGGTGACATAATCCTATTATACACCGGGGACAAGGTTTCCGCTGATGCTAGGCTCATCGAAGCCATAAATATGAAGACAGATGAAGCCTCATTAACTGGTGAATCCACCCCTGTAAGAAAGGACGTCAAACCGTTACCTGAAGGAACTCTTGTTTCTGATAGACGCAACACGTTATTCACTGGCACAGTTGTTGTTTATGGACGAGGCAAAGCAGTTGTTACGTCAACTGGTATGAATACAGAGTTTGGAAAAATCGCTAAAATGGTTCAAGTAACGAAGGAGGAGGAGACACCGCTTGAGAAAAGATTGGGGCAAGTTGGAAAATGGCTCGGAATTATGTCGGTAGCTGTTTGTGCAGTTGTAGCGATTTTCGGTGTTTATAAAGGACGTGAAATTCTTGACATGATTCTATGGGCAATCAGCCTCGCAGTAGCCGCTGTTCCTGAGGCATTGCCAGCGGTTGTAACTGGCGCACTTGCCGTAGGTATGTATCGAATGGCAAGAGAAAACGCCATTGTCAGACGGCTTCCCGCGGTTGAAACCCTGGGCTGTACAAGTGTCATATGCTCAGACAAAACCGGAACTATGACGAAGGGCGAAATGACGGTGCAGAGAATATACGTAAACGACAAAACTATGAAGGTGACAGGTGTCGGCTACGAACCACAAGGACATTTCCTTTTTGAAGACAAAAAGCTTGATCCAATCAAAGAAAAAGAGCTGCACCTACTCTTGAAAACAGCTGCTTTATGCAACGATGCAAAGCTAGAGAAGGAAGAAGGAAAATGGATTGTGAAAGGCGACCCAACAGAAGGAGCGTTAGTGGTTGCTGCTGCCAAAGCGAATTTATGGAAAGAAGAAATTGAAAAAGACGAACCAAGAATAAACGAAATCCCCTTTTCTTCGGAAAGAAAACGCATGACCACAATTCATGAAGCATACGGTCAAAGCAAGATAGGTTACATGAAAGGAGCTCCAGAAATCGTCTTAGAAAAATGCAACAAAGTTTACACAAACGGAAAACTGCATAAGTTGACCGATGGAATACGTAAGCAAATATTGGCAGTAAACGAGGCTATGGCAATTCAGGCGTTAAGAAATCTGGGCTTCGCATGCAAGGAACTGCCAGAATCTACCACTTCACTAAGTGAAGAAGATGAAAAAGACTTCGTTTTCCTTGGAATAATAGGAATGATTGACCCCCCAAGAAAAGAAGTTAAAGATGCCATTTACATGTGCAATAAAGCTGGAATCAAAGTTGTTATGGTCACAGGAGACCACAAGCTAACAGCGGCGGCTGTAGCTAAAGCGTTGAACCTTATAGGTGAAAAAGAAGATGAAGAAGACAGGGTTTTAACTGGAGCAGAACTGGACAACCTCAGTGATGAGGAATTCGAGAATGTAGTTGACAAGATCGTGATTTACGCAAGAGTTTCGCCGGAACACAAAGTCCGAATAGTGAAGGATCTGAGGAAAAAGGGGTATATCTGTGCTATGACAGGTGATGGGGTAAATGATGCACCAGCCTTAAAGATGGCGGACATAGGCATAGCAATGGGAATAACCGGTACTGAAGTTACAAAGGAAGCTTCAGATATGGTGTTGGCGGATGACAACTTTGCGACAATAATCAAAGCGGTTAAAGAAGGCCGCGAAATCTACAGCAACATCAAGAAATACTTAACGTATCTACTTCGATGCAACATAATGGAAATACTTGTGATGTTCATAATTATGATGATTTCTCCAGAGCCATTATTCGAGATGTCTTCTGGCATGATGCCGCCCTCAATAGCCCTTACTACGATTCAGATTCTTTGGATAAACCTGACAACAGACGGTTTGCCAGCCATAGCCTTAGGCGTAGATCCTGGTGACCCAGATTTAATGGAGAGAAAACCTCGAAATCCAAAAGAAAGCATTTTCACACGAGATGTGAAAACATACTTGATCGCAGTTCCAGTATTAATGACTGTGCTTCTCGTAGGCGGATATCTCTTCTATCAGCCATGGGTAAGCGAACACAACTTAATAGAAGCACGTACACAACTCTTCACAGCAATCGTTTTAATGGAGTTAGCTAATGCCGTAAATGCACGCTCACTTAAACACACAGTCTTTAAGGTAGGCGTATTTAAGAACAAGTTCCTCTGGATTGCAATACTTTCCTCGTTAGGCTTACAGTTGACAGTACTTTACACGCCAATGCTTCACAGTCTATTTGACATAACATACCCAGAACCATTCGACTGGATGGTGGCAATAGGCTTCACATTAATAACATTCTTCAGCATAGAAATCGGTAAATACGTAGCCAATAGAAGAAGAACTTGATTCCGTGGAAATACGCATATTTCATACAATGTGAAGAAAGAAGCTCAAACTTAGAAATAAGGTGAAGAACTTACATGAGTGAAAAAATTGCGAATCCTGCTCTTGGACTAATGGGTTTCTGTTCGCGCGCGCTATTAATATAGGATTTTTCCTATCCTTAATAATTTAAGGCACACACACAGAGAGATTAGTCCTTGATGAATGCGTGCGTTCGAAATCATTTGCTGTTCACTTACTTGGGTATAATTGCATGCATGTAGAAAAAAGGAGTGGGATGTTTTTAGAGCAAGGCTATATGTTAAATAAAAGCAATCCTATGCCTATAACGGCCAAAATTGCAACTATGACAACAAAGATTATCACTGCAATTATTGCTATTGCGAAGGCCATTAACCATCTGCAGTCAAAGAAATGTTTAATCAGCGCAAGCCAAACTATGAACATTATAACAGCTGCAACCAAGCCGCCAGTAAAGGCGCCGACGAC
>DAOVQA010000014.1:0-12660 GCA_030628925.1 Candidatus Bathyarchaeota archaeon
AGTCTGTGCAGTCTTCTGGACAATTTTCATGGTGAATAATAATCTTTCCATGAAAGATTTTTCGCACAGTTACGACTCCTTCGGGGCACTTGAATTCGCACACTCCACAGCATGGGCAATGTTCCTTTTTGATGTCGATTTGAACCTGAAGGGTTCCCTTCTCCTTTTCAGTTAACGAGTCTACTTTTTCAACAATTTCTCCATCAGCTGTCAATCTCGTTACTCTGATCAAATCTAAAGGACATATATCCTCGCATTCAACGCAATCCACGGGGTATTTGCTTGAATTTACTTGGATGTCTCGAATCAATTGAGGGAAGCTTTCCTTATCAACAACTGACAGAAGGTGTTCCCCATTCACAGTTACTTTTATTGCTCCATAAGGACACAATATGTCGCATATGCCACAGAAATTACATTTTTCCAAATCTATGTCAATGTTTGCGTGTTTAGCCTTCTCTCCTAGAGCTTTCGGCTGTTTTTCGAGTTCAATGGCTTCTTTTGGGCAGGCAAGAGTACAAATTTGACAGCCTACACACATGTTTTTGTCAAGGGTTAACTTGTAATTTCTGATATGCAAAATCCATTCTAGCGTTAATGTTTCTGCCGTGTGTTTTTTCGTTGTTTTCAGAGGCATCCATTAACCCACCGAGTCATGTGTGATGTGAATTGCAGTGAAACATGCTCTAATATTTTACGTTCATATATAGTTTAGTTCTGAATCTGCAAGGGTTTAATGAAGAAAAATTGTGCAAACCGCAACGTGACAGTTCAAGCCTTCGTTTTCCAGAGCTATAATGTTTAAACTAGCATTCTGTAACAAACTTCTAAAGACCTTGACGGGGAACTTCTTCTTTAAGCCGGTAATAACGAGGACAGCGTTGGGTTTTGTGGTTCGTTTAATCTCATTTAGAGTCTTGAGGGGATTAGGCATGTTCTGAATGACAGTTAGAGCAAAAGCGTGGTCAAAGGTGCCTTTTTTCAGAGGCGTGTTATCAGCATCAGCCAAAATCAAATGCACATTTGAAAACTTGTCGGCACGTTCTTTTGCTTGGGCCAGTATTTTTCTTGAAATATCCAATCCAACAATTGTTCTAGCTTTGCTAGCAATGTGGTTGAACAAAAGTCCCGTTCCACATCCTACATCCAAAACTGAAGTTTCTTTTCCTATGGGTACATTTTGTATAGCAGCTCCAATTTTTGCCGTTTGCTCCTCAGAATATCGCATATCATAGATGTTTGCTGTCAAATCGTAACGTTGCATCACATCGCGTTTCCAGGTCCACTCACTCAATGTAAACCCTTCAGAAATTTTATGTACATAAAAGGCTTCTAAAGCTATTGGTGAATACTGTGTTAAGCTCCAAATCCTTCGTTGTCTTATTGAGTCCATGTGCTGATGAAGCTGAGAAGACTGTTAGGAAGGCTGTTTCTCAACATAAAATGATACTCATTATTGGTGATTGTTGGGTTCATTACACTGGAAGAGCAAGCTCAAAACTGGAGTCTGGAGAACGTATATTAATCATCAAGGAAGATGGCTCCCTTCTTGTTCACCGCTCTGTTGGCTACGAGCCTGTGAACTGGCAGCCTCCCGGTTGTATTTTTCACGTTCAAGCAACTGACAACATCTTGGAGATTCATGCTGTAAGGCAGAAGCCAGTTGAATCCGTCAAGGTGTTTTTTGACAAGATCCACATGGTTTCTGCTTCAAGTCTCATGGATTCTGGAGAGTTTTCTCTTTACGCAAGCGAGGAAGATATGCAAAAAGCAATTCTATTAGAGCCTTCGCTG
This sequence comes from Candidatus Bathyarchaeota archaeon, assembly GCA_030628925.1. Taxonomy (GTDB): domain Archaea; phylum Thermoproteota; class Bathyarchaeia; order Bathyarchaeales; family Bathycorpusculaceae; genus SOJA01. The sequence goes on from DAOVQA010000014.1 coordinate 1,795, forward strand.
GTAGAAGAAGGATTCAAACCCATAAGCTATGAGAAAAAGGTTGAGCCAGGCTTCGTCGATGTATACGGCGTGGACAAAGATGGTGGTTTTGTTGTTGTGGAAATCAAGCGTAAAACAGCAAGCAGCGAAGCTGTACTGCAACTAGCAAGATATGTTGATGCAATTAAGAGTAGAGTAAACCGTAAAGTGCGGGGAATTCTGGTTGCCCCAAACATTGCAAAGGGAGTTCAAAAGCTCTTAGCAACCCTTGAATTGGATTTCAAGTCTCTCAACCCTAGAAAGTGCTCTGAAATATTGAACAAACCGAAAACCAGAAAATTGGAGACCTTTTTCAAAAAGGAACAAAGGAATAAGTCATAAATTGTCTGTACGCATCGAATTCACCTGCGCTGCAGTCTTTCCGCCAAGGCATAGATTATGAGAGGTAGAATTGAGCTTGCTTCACCAAAAATGAAGGTTTTTTCAGCATTCTTTTTTATCTGTCCCCAGGATACAGCCTCCCTTGGTCTTGCTCCAGATAAGGAACCGTCGGCTTCAATGGCGGTGGATAGATAAACAGCGTAATCCAATCCTCCTTTGAATTGGTTCCACCAGATCGTGTGATGTTTTGATATTCCGCCGCCAACTATTAGAGCCCCAGTTTTCTCAGCTTCCCAAACTTTGTCACTTAATAATTGTTCATCTTTTAGAACATTAATCTTGAAATCTTTGTCTTGCGAGAACATCCACAGCTGGTATCCAATCATTCCATCGGTTATGCCTGGAACTATGACCGGAATCTTGTTTTTTGTCGCCCAATAGATTATCGAATCCTTAGAATCTAATCTTTTTCCGAATTCCCATACGAGCTCGTAGGTTGCTAATTCCTTCTTCTCTTCGTAGATTTCGTTCAGAAATTTTTGAACATTTTTTTCCACCTGATCAGCATACACTTTATCTGGAACTAGAACGTTACCTAAACGACTGAAACCCTTTTTCTTAACTTCCTCATCGTTCAATTCAAAAGAACCTTGATAGTAGTCTCCCCAGATTCTCGCTAAATCGTGGTCTAGAGTTCCACAGGTCGTGATAACCAAGTCGAACCAGTTTCTCCTCACCATTTCCCTGAAAATGCCTCTTATCCCGGTTGCCACTAAACACGCTGGAAAGGACAGGAAATTAAGTGATTTCTTATCATTGATCATTCTTTCGAGGATGTTTACGGCTTTTGCCACTTTGTTTCCTTGGAAACCACCTATTTCTTCCATTTGCCCTAAGATCTCTTTCAGATTTCCTGGCTTTTCTATCTCAAAATCCTTCACTTTCTTCATAGGTAAGACTGTATTGTTCCTTCATTTAAGAGTGGAGGAAGGAGGGTTTGAAAGTGGTTTTTAGAATCATGTGAGTAATAAGATTCTTGGTGGGTCTTTGGAAGATGGTTTTTCCTAAGCTTCGTCTAATTGTCCCATGGGTTTCGGGCTTCAAATGGTATCGTTATGAAATCATATATTGGCGTTCTTACGCAGACAAGGAAAATTGAGAATTCTGTGAAACGCGTAAAGGTGAGAATCTTTCAAACAGGTTGAATTCAAAGAATGGAGTAATTGAAGAATAAAGGAGAATTGTGGATTAGGCGATTAAACGATTTGAGGAAGGTAATGTAACATAACTGTTTTTGGCTATAGCCAAGATGTTGAGAAATTCAGTATTGATATACAGTATATCCTAAAGAAAAAAAAAGGGGTGTGGCTTGTTTTTCTACCTTTCCGTAGCTTCTTCTACTTTTTTCGCTGCTTCGGTGGCTGTTTGAATCCATTCGTCGGCTTTTTTCCTTACTACGTCCTTGAAGCCCAATCCAAATGCTATGGCAAGGCCAACTCCAGCTCCCACTGCTATGCCCCATGCCAAGGCGGTGGCGAATATGTATAAGATGGTGACGTCTATTCCTATCACACTTAGGGCTATTACTATTACCACAAAATATAGGAGTAATCTTAAGCCGGTGGTTATTATGCCTACGAACTCTATTTTTGCCTCTCTGCCAAGAGCCTTGAAGAAGTCAACGAAGTAATCGATCACTATGAAGCCGAAGATTAGAATGAAGATGCCTGCAATGAATTTAGGTATGTAGGAGACTGTTGTGTTTAAGAACTCGCTTAGGACTTCTATGTTCAGTATGTTTGCAGCGGTCAGAATAGCTATTAAATAGATAAACCATCTCACAACAAGGTCGAAGAAGTGCACGCATGTTATTCCGGATGTTTCTATCGACTTGCCTATGATTGTTTTGCGCAGTGCATCATCGACTCCTACTTTGTCCATGATTTTGGATACTCCTTTGCCCAGAGCACGCCCTGCTATCCAGCCTATGATCAAGGCAATTATCGCACCGATTATCCCGGGAAGCATATTCACGAATATTGTCCATAGGTCTTCCAAGAAAGCTATCTGTAAGCTTACGATGTCGTACATCATTAACACCTTTCCTAGTTATATCAAGATGATTAGTATATAATCTTTGTTAGCTTCTCTACTGGAACCGTTTGGTGGTGAGACTTTCAAAGAAATAAATGATGGTTGTCCTAAGCATCAACAGTAGCGTCTAACAACCTTATTGACGCCAGCTCGCGTCCTTGAACATACGTCATGAAATAGGTTTCTCTCGGTTGTGATGATGAGAAAGAACGCTGTAACGCTTCAGCACACCGAGTGGGTTTTTGTTCGCTTATGCCAGTTGTTCAGCAATTAGATTTAATATGTGCTTCAGAATGATAGATAAGCCAAATACAGCACCGTGGAGGTTGGCATGTTGGCAGTGGATGAAATAGTAGTCTTAAGAAGCGTTATCGGAATATGTTTTCTCGTCTTTACGGCAAAACTGCTTGCTGGAATCTGTCAAAAACATAAGGTTCCAGGAATTGTTGGAGAAGTGCTAGCTGGAATGATTTTTGGACCTTATGCTCTAGGGGGAATGATATTTTTCTTCGGAGAGCCCGTCCTCACAGCTGAAGACCCAATAATTTTTAGTTTTGTTCAGATAGGTGGGATAATCGTTCTGTTCTTAGCTGGGTTGCATTTGACTTTTGCTAACTTTTTACACGCTGGAATTCAATCATTTATTATAGGAGCCATCGACGTTGCTGTTAGTTTTGTTATCGGATTCTTCGTATCATCAATGTTAGGTTATTCATGGACAGTTGCTTTAATTATCTCATCAGCATTAGCTGTAACTGGCATCGCTATTGTCATGAGAGTTTTGGAGGAATTAAATTTGATGCATGAAGGAGCCTGGGGCTTACAAGAGTCAAGAATGATAGTCAATATAGCAGTGATAGACACAATATTAGGTTTGGCCATTTTATCGGTCGTAACTTCCGTCACATTAAAGGGTGAAGTTATACCTTTTCCGATGATGATCGTAAAAGTTGTACAAATTTTCGCCATCGGAATCCTCACACTGGCTCTCTTTGCCATCATTGTGCCTCGTCTCGTTGCCGAAGTTAGCATATGGGAATTCAAGGGAACGGCTGAGACCAGTGCCATAGCTATTTGCTTTGGTTTGGCCTTTCTTACAGCCTATATGGGTTTATCCACTATTGTCGGGGCCTTTATAGCCGGTGTTGCCGTTGCAGGTTCAAGAATTCTAGTTAAAGCGAAGGGATTTATCGAAAGTCTAAATCTCCTTTTCGGAACAGTATTTTTCGCTATGATGGGGGCTCATATTGATCCTCAAGTCTTCCTTCAACTAGACTATCTTGTTCTCTTTAGTTTTCTTGTAATGGCTGTTCTCATAAAGATCGTTAGCTGTGGCTTTCCAAGCATCGTATATTTTTCAGACATAGGTAAGGGATTAACCGTTGGAGTGGGAATGATTGCCCGAGGCGAGGTTGGACTACTTGTGGCTGGCATGGGGTTTGCGATGGGTGTTCTCCCACAAAACGTTTACGTTACTCTCGTGATAACATGCCTAGCCACAACGATTATAAGCCCTTTTCTGCTAAAGGTCTTGAGAAAGCATATAGACAAACAGCAGGAAGAGAGGATTTCACTAACTGAAAAAGCATGAAGACACATTAAACTGCTTCATCTGTTATCTTTCGTAACTTGTGAATTGTCTCCTGAAAGTTTTCATAGACATCCACTGCTTGAATAGGACTTCTTTTCTCTTGGATTAATCCTATAGCCAATAGAGAAACGCCTATGAACTTGTAGTGGAATAACTCGTCAAGGAAAATTGAGGGTATTAAACCCGGGAAATGCATGATGTTTAAACCAAGCTTCACCAGCCTAGCTCGCTCTTGTTTAGATATGTGTTTACCCAATAAACGCTTTGCGTAGTGTGCTTCTTGAGCTGCTCCGCTCAATACGTTTGCTGTTTCATCATAGGTTGAACCCAGTTCTTGCAGCACCTCAATGATAATTTTGTTTTCCTTAGATTTCACTGGTTGAACACCTGCCTTTTTCTCAGTGTTGTGTTAACGTGATATGTATTATTCGCAGTAAAAAACTTGAAGTGTCAATGAGACATGCAGAACTTCCTTCGCCCTCTTCTTAGGGAAGGATTCTTTTAAGAAACGAGTGGAATTTTCCTCTTGAATTCAAAAGCTTTTGAAAGAAATACGTGTAAAAAATTCGATTGAAAACGGACTGAAAAAACGTGATTGGGGTTTGTGATGGTGAAACTTTTTCTGTTTATGGTACATTGATGTTTAACTTTTTATTAAGACAACATTTAAACTATTAAATTCAAGATGTATGTTAAATCCGAACTTCTGGAGAAATTTGTTGTTTCCATATGTACCATTGCTTTGCTGGTTCATTCCGATTATCGGATCTGGGCTTACACTACTCTTCGCCTTAGCACATTGTAAACTCAGAGATTATGCACCAGCAACGTTTGTTATGGCCACCTTTGCGCGCTAGGGTGTTTAGAAATTAATTTGTTGTATGATTATCTATTGTTTGGAGTATAGTTTGAGTATTAAGCAAGTGCTTAAGTCACTGAATTTATGTTCTATTCGCGATTTCTTGACGTCTCTCTATCATAAGATTGGGGCTGGTAGGAAGCCTTATCCTCCTGTTTCCATGCTAAAAGCTCAATTGCTGAAGCATTTATGGCGTGTTCCAAGCGATCGGCGGCTTGCATTGTTGCTGAAGAGGAACCGGCGTGTCGCCAGAGCATGCGGCTTCAAACATGAGACGCCTAGTCATGGTTTGTTCACTCAGTTTAGACACCGGCTTGGCAGGGATGGTTACGAGAAAGTCTTCTCTACTATGCTGGAGCAGCTGTTGAAGGACGGGGCGGTTAATGGAGAGGTTGTTGCTTTGGATAGTACAGCCGTCAAAGCTTACAGCCAAAGAAGCTTAGATAACAGAACAGGGAAAAGCGATCGTGAAGCTCGTGTTGGCAGGGGTAGGAGAGGCTTCATACTTGGCTATAAAGTGCACACAGCATGTTGCGCAAGCTCTGAATTGCCTTTGGCGTTTACGGTGGAGCCTTGTAACCGAAACGACAAATGCTTCATCCAGCCTTTGTTGGAGAAGCTGAAGCAGCGAGGCATAAGCTTCAAGACGGTTTTGGCTGACGCTCAATACGACTCGGCAAAGGCTAGGAAAACTGTGAGGGAGTATGGTGCTGAACCAGTCATACCACACAGGAAAAGCTCCAGAGTTAGAGACGCTTTAAAGGTTGGAAAAAACTTCGTTGTTCGCGGAGTTAAGCATCTGGTCAACCTCTTCAGAAAACGCGTAAGCATTGAAAGGGTGTTCAGCAGAGCCAAAGAATGGCTGCTACTAGGCCATTTGAGAGTTAGAGGGCTGCAACAAGCTTTTATCCACGCTTGTTTAAGCTTCTCAGCCATGCTAGTTGTAGCCGTAACAGCTGTCAAGCAACACAATCCGCACCTCATAAGAAGCATCAAGTACTACGCAACCCAATAAGGCGAAGGAAGAGACGTCAAAGAGACGCAAAGATAGAGTTAACCATCAACGAAAAACCAGGAAAAAGGCAGAAGACAGCTCAGAACTCTACTTTTCAGACAGAAATAATCGTCAACCAGAAAAAACAAGCATAGAAACTCCAGAAACAGCAGCAACCACAAAATCAACAGCAATTTCTAAACAGCCTAGCGCGCGCTGAACTGCATTGCTGTCTTTGGATTTCTTGCGATGGCTATTTTCATGAAAATTTATAGCTGTGGCCTTCCCTGCAACGTCCATTTTCTCGATGTAGACAAGGGATTACCCGTTGGGGTGGGAGTGATTGCTTAAGGCGTGTTTTGACTACTCACACCGTCATGAGGCTTGCGATAGGCTTTATTCGCGGTGATAAAAAAAAATCAAGCGTCAATAAGACATATACAACCTCTCTTTTTTTTTATCTAAGAACTCTTGTAAGAAAATGAGTGAAATCCCTCTCTTGTCTCACAATTTTTCAAAAAAAAGAAATATACAACTTTAAACGTGCACGCGACATTATAGATCTCATGATTGTGCCCTTTTCTGTTTACGATGTGTTTATGTTCAACTTTTTTATTAGGATAATACATAATCTATTAACTCCAGAATCTATATTTAACACGCAGCTTGGAGAGAAAGTTGTTGCTTCCGTATGCACCATTGCTTTGCTGGCTCATCCCAATTATCGGAACTGCAGTTACACCGTTAGTTGGTGCAATTCGTCGAAAATTCAGCAGTTATCTAGCAGTGTTGTCCATCGGAATGAGTGCTCTCTTCTCCTTTTCAATGATCCCAGACATCTATTTTGGAACAGCTCTGCCCGATATGACGATTCCATGGATTTCTAACAGCATTATTCAAGTTGGCGTATGCATTGATCCATTAAGCGTGCTTATGGTAAGTGTAATTACTTGTATAGGATTTCTAGTTACAGTTTTCTCTGTCGCCTACATGCAAGAAGAGCCAAGCTTGGCTAGATTCTGGTTCCTCATACAGCTTTTCATCGGCGGATACGTAGTGATAGTGATGGCAGATAACCTCCTCTTCATGTTCATCGGCTGGGAAATAGTTGGGATATGCTGCACCGGCCTTGCAGCTTTCTGGTACAAAGACCCTAAAAAGGCGCATATAGGCTTGAAAACTTTCCTCGTTCTCCACATTGCAGACGTGTTCTTGCTTGCGTCTATTTTGATAATATACGCTTATTCTGGCACTCTTAACATTGTGGAACTTTCACAAAACAACAACTGGATGGGAGAATTATCAAGGTCTGGCTTACTTTTTATCACAGCCCTTATGTTCTTTGGTGGAGCTGTAGGAAAGGCAGCTCAGTTTCCCTTGCAAGAATGGCTTCCAGATGCATTAGCTGCCTCACCTTCCTGTTTCAACGCCCTAACTGAGTGTTTGGCTGGTCCTTTTCTTATGGCTAGAGTTCTCCCAATCTTCCATCAGGCTACCCAACCTCCAATGGAATACGGTGGCATGATCAACTTCTTTTTGGTCATGACATTTGTAGGCGCGCTCACTGCGATTATTAGCGCTCTTATAGCAATGGTCCAAGTTAACATATTCAAAGTTCTTTCATATGGCATCTCAAGCATGATCGGATACATGATGGCAGCTTTTGGTTTAGCAGGATTAATGGCTGACATGAGCTGGGGTTACTTAGCCGGCACCTTCCTTCTTACAGTAGACGCCTTCCTCTCAGCGCTGCTTTTCCTAACTGCAGCCTACATTTCCTACGCAGTTGGCTCGGACAATTTACACCATATGGGTGGGTTCAAGAGTCGAATCGCGCATAGAAGTATGGAAGTGGGAGCTCTTGCTCTAGCTGGCATACCACCACTAAGTGGTTTTTGGTGTACGAACTGGATTCAAACAGTTGCTTGGGATTTCGCGGCAGAGGCTGGCATGAAAGGACAATTCATGTTGATGATATCGGGCTACGTACTTTTTGCTTTATTAATAATCGGAGCTGGAATAACTGCCTTTTACGGGCTCAGAATGATGGGACTAGTCTTCAGAAAGGGGAGTCACGGATCTGAGGAGAAGGTTATCAGAAGATCTCCATCTTTAATGCGAATTTCACTTGCTGCAACTCTTGTAATAACTGCATTCTTAGATTTCCTAGCACTTCTTTTAATCCCGAGCTTTAACAAGTTTCTCCTACCTGTATTAGGCACACTAACTTTCAGCAATATTACCGACGTTTTGACGTATATTGTTCCGTCCATAAGTACAGTTTTAACATGTGTAGCAGTAGCAGTTGGAGGCTATCCCGCATATCAGTTATATATAGCGCGTCGAGTCAACCCTGTTAAATTAATTGAGAAACACCGATTCTTAGGGAAGGTTCATGGTTTTCTGTGGAAACGATGTTACATCAACGCGTTTTACTTCAAGGTTGCAGATGGAATCAAAGCATTTTCCAACATCGTATATAAACGCTTAGAGTGTAGTATTGACGCGTTGAACTATCGTGTTGCAAGCTTTTTTAGACGATTATCCAGTGTTTTGTATAAATATCCGGAACTTAGAGGCCTTGACGCGCTGAATTATTTTCTAGCTCATCGTATCACATCATTTGCTCAACGATTCAGAAAAACGCATACTGGAGTGTTATCTTACAACATGCTGACAGCCTTTATCGGAGTCATAATATTAGTAGTTCTACTGCTTCTATTTAGAGGAGTTATTCCTTAGGAGGAAAATGGGTTGATTCCTCATGCCTCATTGTTGGCAATTATTCTTCCAATAATTTCAGCATTTTTCATCTACGTTTTTGGAAAATATGCTGAAAAGTATGTCGGATGGATAGCGACTGCAGCAGCCTCGCTGTCCATTTACATGATTCTTTCCATGGTAACAGATATCATTGAACAGACACCCATACACGATACCTATGCTTGGATCCAGGCACCGTCATTCAGCCTTAGACTAGGCTTTATGGTTGACATGACCAGCTTTTCCATAGCATTGATCGTTGCAGTTGTAAGCACTCTTTCATGTTTCTACTCCATTAAGTACATGGAGAATAAGCGTGAGCAACCCAGCTATTACGCATTCCTGTTGCTGTTCATGGCTGGCATGATTGGAGTGATGCTTTCCGCGAACCTTATACAATTTTATCTCTTTTGGGAGTTGATGTTGATACCATCTTATTTCTTAATAGCAATGTGGGGAGTGTCTAAAAAACGGTTGACCATCGGATTCAAATACTTTATATTCACACACATCGGGGCGCTTTTCATGCTTATGGGAATACTGTCAATCTACGTATTCACGGGCACCTTTAATTTCGCCGATTTGTCACAAGTGTCAACTAATATCCCTCCAAGCAGTATACTTACAGTATTTGTTCTGTTATTGATTGGGTTCTGCGTTAAGATGGCAATTTTCCCAGTGCACACATGGCTACCGGATGCACATGCTGAAGCCCCCACACCCATAAGTGCTATGCTCTCCGGCGTCATGATTAAGTGTGGTGCCTACGCTTTCGCAAGAATCCTTCTTTCTGGTTTTGGTCCAACAGTTGTGCAGATGTCAGATGCTTTGGCGATTCTCGGCGTCATCACCATGATTTACGGTGGAATTATGGCTCTTGCTCAAACTGATATCAAAAGGTTTTTAGCATACTCCAGCATCAGCCAGATGGGCTACATCTTTTTTGGACTGGGAGTGTACTCAACAATAGGGGCGACTGGAGCCCTCTTCCATATGGTGAACCATGCTGTTTGTAAAAGCCTTCTATTCATGTGTGCCGGCGTAATTATGCATCAAACGGGAATACGCAAGATCACAAAGCTAGGGGGCTTAGCCGATAAGATGCCAATAATTTGTGCCGCAGCCTTAATAGGCGCCTTATCTCTAGCTGGAACCCCTCCCTTAAACGGTTTCTGGAGTGAATGGATGATTTTCTCAGGAGGAGTCTTCTCTGGAAAGATTCTCATCACCACAGTCGCTGTAGTTAGCACGGCAATCACTGCTGGATATTACCTATGGTTCCTGTGGAGAGTGTTCTTCGGAACCACCCCGAAAGAGTTAGAAAATACGAGGAAGCCGTCTTGGCTGATGCGTATTCCAATAATCGTATTGGCTGTGATTGCGGTGGTGACAGGAATTTGGCCGGACATTGTGTTAAGGCTTCTATCAGCTCCATTTTAAAAGTGTAGGCGTTAGGTATGGAACCAATACTTTACCAGAAATATTGGAAAAATATTCTAGTCATAATCCCCCAAGTACAGCCTCAATGTAAGCTTCTATGTTCAAAGCCGCCTCGGCAGCCTGAGAAGACGCACTAATAAACGGTCCAGGGTATACCCCAATAAAAACGCAGAGAAACGCGAGAATTAACAGGGGGATGAGTATTGAGATAGGAGCCCTAGTTGCTCTTTTTGACACTTCCGTAGGCATTTCTAACATGATTATACGGATAAGGCGGAAGTAGTAGACGACGGACAAACCCATGTTAGCAAGTGTTAAGGTCGAAAGTATTATCATCTCAGCTCTTATTCCAGCGGCTATAATCATCATCTCACTCCAGAAACCGTTCAATGGTGGGCAAGCAGCAATAGCGAGTGTACCAATAGTAAAAGCTGCACTTGTTATAGGCATAATCCTTCCTATTCCTCTAAGCTTTCTAAGATCTCGCGTTCTAGTTTGACGAATAAACGCTCCAGCGCAAAGGAAAAGAAGGGTTTTCATAATTGCATGATTCATTATGTGAAACAAACTCGCAGTTAATCCATAGGGAGTTGCGATCGCAAATCCGAAGAGAACATAACCTACATGAGCAATGGTGCTGAAAGCTAGCAGACGCTTGAGGTCGTTTTGCAACAGCGCCATTATGTTACCGCCGAACATTGTGAAAACCGCGAAAACCGCCAACGTCATTTGCCACGCTGGTTGTGCAGAACTGAAAACGAGTAG
>DAOVQA010000006.1:0-15694 GCA_030628925.1 Candidatus Bathyarchaeota archaeon
CAACAACCTTGTTAGCACGGTAAATTGAAAATGAAAGTTTAAACATGTCTAGATAATCCATACAGAATTCTTATCTAAGGCTTCTCTCTCGAACCTTCTCATCCAAGGCTTCAACCATGAAACAGGCTAGAGCATTCTCACCCTGCCATATTACTGGCTTCTTTCAAATATTCGATCAGCCATCAAACCCTCTGCTTGCTGGTTCTAAGGGAGCTGGTGTTTCACTAAACCGAGGAGTCGAAACCATCGTAAATGCTAGAAAAAGCCTGAAAGGCTCCCTACAAGTGAAAATCAACAATTTTGCTTCCTATTCTGCAGATGTCACTAAACATGTTGTACACATGTTTCTTTCCCGTTTCAAAGAAATGGAGAACTTCGAGATCACTGTTGAACACCATGTTAAAGTTCCAATAGGAGCTGGATTCGGCACCAGTGGAGCTGCAGCATTAAGTCTAGCTTTAGCACTAGACGATTTCTTCGGTTTAAATATGTCTAAAATAGAGTCTGCCCAATTAGCGCACACTGCTGAAGTTGAATGTAAAACGGGACTTGGCACAGTAATTGCTGAAACCTTTGGGGGTGTAGAGATAAGAGTTAAGCCAGGAGCACCAGGAATTGGAGAAATAACACATATACCAACTCCAAAAAACTATGTAATGGCTTGTCTAACTTTTGGGTCGCTGTCCACAAAAAAAGTCTTAGCAGATAGGAAGACGTGTAAATGTATAAACGATTTTGGCGAAAAACTCGTAGATAAACTTATCGAAGAGCCAAGCATCACTAACTTTATGAAGTTTTCCCGGCAATTTGCTGAGAAGGTAGGGCTTATAACTGAAAAAGCGAGAAGAGCCTTAAATAAGGCGGATAACGCCAACTTAATTTGCAGCATGCCAATGTTCGGAGACTCTGTATTCGCCTTAATCAAACGAGGGTCCCTTGAAGAGCTTCTCAAAATCTTCCGCAAGTACTGTTCAGACGGCAAGATCATCGTTAGCGAAATCGACTTTGAAGGAGCTCGGTTACTAAGATGATAAACATTAAGATACCAACTGGACATCCCAGAGCGGAATCCCTTCGAGTACGAGAAAAACTAATTGAACATTTTAATGAAGGAGTAGTTGCAACTGCTGGCCTCATAGCACACGGTAGAGGCGAAGCCTTTGACTATCTAATAGGCGAAAAAACAATTGACCCAGCCTTAAAAGCTATAAAAGCAGCTGCATCCGCACTTTTGACAGCTAAAAAAGCAGTTATCTCCGTTAATGGGAACACAGCTGCTTTAGTAGCTGATGGAATAGTGAAGCTGGCTCAGGTCACGAACGGCAAAAATGAGGTAAACCTGTTTTATAGATCGCTTGAAAGGGAGCTGGCGATCAAGGGGTTGCTGGAAAAGGCTGGTGCACATGAGGTTTTAGGGGTAGGTGAAGATGCTTCTGCAAGGATTCCTGAGTTAGGAAGCAATAGAAGATGTGTGGATCCTCAAGGAATACTTATGGCTGACGTAGTTTTGGTGCCGTTGGAAGATGGAGACAGAACCGAAGCCCTCATAAAAATGGGCAAAAAAGTGATAGCAATCGACCTGAACCCTCTTTCACGGACAGCGCAGCAAGCAACAATCACAATAGTCGACAATGTTGTGAGAGCAATACCGAAACTTGTGGAAGTATCAGGAAAACTGAAGCAAGATATGGAGAAACGCCATGAAATTCTGCTTAAATTCAACAACAAGAAAAACCTAGCTGAATCCACAGCTCTGATTAGAAAAAGACTTTCAGAACTTGCTGAAAGAGGTGAATACCTCACCTTGGAAGATGGAAAACATGATTTTTAACAAAATTTTTGTTCTGGGTGCTGGTGCTATCGGCAGCGTCTATGGAGCCTCCCTCTCCAACAAGAATGACGTAACGTTAATTGGAAATAAAGCTCATGTGGACGCTGTGAATTCAAGTGGCTTATCAATTTCAGGAAATATAAACAAAACTTTCCATGTGAAGGCTGACACTCAAATCTGTGAGGTACCTGAAAAAACACTAATTATTCTAACCACAAAGGCATACGACTCGGCAAAAGCCATCAAAGAAATAAGAACACTCCTCAAGAAGGATACGATTATCCTGATCTTACAGAATGGTCTTGGAAACGAACAAATCGTTAAGCGAGCAGCTGGCGACAAAGCCGAAATCTTAAGGGGTGTAACAACGATGGCAGCTGAATTCTTTCAGCCTGGAAAAATAAAAGTTTGGAGCGGAGAAACCGTCATCGAGCAGAATGAAGCTTCAGAAAAAATCGCTGAGGTTTTCAATGAATGTATGTTAAAGACAAGGCTTTCCAATAACATTAGCAACGAGGTTTGGTGCAAGCTAGCTATAAACTGCGTGGTAAACCCGTTATCAATGCTTTTTCAAATTAGAAATTGTGAAGTTGCTGCGGATTCGTTGAAAACTGTTCGACACAAAATTGTCAGTGAATGCATCGAAGTTGGAAAAGCTGAGGGAATAACCTTTCACGAGAGCTTAGAAGAAAAGATCGACAACGAAATCTCCAAGTACACAAATTTCTCTTCCATGTACCAAGACATAATGAAAGGAAAAAAAACTGAAATCGATTTTCTAAATGGAAAAGTAGTTGAGCTGGGCAGAAAACATCACATTCCAACCCCGGTGAACGAGACATTTGTATGCTTAACAAGATTCAGGGAGGAGAAAAATGGGATTTCAAGAAAAAATTAAACTAAAAAAGACCAAAGAAAAAATCATAATGCTAACGGCTTACGACTATCAAATAGCAAAAATACTTGACATGACTAACATCGATTTGATCCTTGTTGGCGACAGTTTAGGAATGGTTGTGCAAGGATGCACCAACACCAAAAGCGTAACAATGAAGGATATGATTTATCATATAAAAGCTGTGGCAAGAGGAGTCAGAGACACGCCTATTATAGGAGATATGCCGATAAACAGCTGCAGCACCATGGAAGATGGCTTGAGAAACGCCAAGCAGTTTTTAGAGGCTGGAGCTCACGGAGTTAAGATTGAAGGAAACAGACCGGAAATCATCAAGTCTTTAATAGATGCTGAGATTCCGGTTATGGGTCATGTTGGAATGCTTCCTCAAATGGCTGAAACATACCATGTAAAAGGAAAAAAGCCTGAAGAAGCTGAGGAAATTTTCCGAGACGCCTTGGATCTGGACAAGTTAGGCGTGTTTTCCATGGTTTTAGAGTGTATACCTGAAAGCTTAGCGAAGAGAATAACGGAAGTTGTGAAGGCTCCAACAATTGGCATAGGAGCTGGAAAATATTGCGATGGACAAGTTCTGGTGATAAATGACATGTTAGGACTGGACAAAAGCTTCGAACCAAAATACGTAAAGCAATATGCCCATCTAAACGATGTGATAAAGGATGCAGTGGCAAGGTTTAGAGAAGACGTTTTCGCTGGCAAGTATCCAGACAATGAGCACACGTATCATTAGACTTGAGGGTGATTATGAAATTGCAAGATGAAGGTTTGCCTCAGAGTTTAGTTCTGAAGGAACTGGAGTCAAGACTGAGTAAGGACTTCACTTATAGTTCAGGGAGAATCATCGGATCTATGTGTACTTCTCCACATCCTCTAGCTAGGAAAGTGTACACTCGCTTTCTAGATAAAAACCTAGGTGATTCAGGGCTTTTTCCAGCAACAGTCAACATGGAAAAGGAAACAATATCCATGCTTGGAACCATGCTTTCAAACTCAAGGGCATTCGGCCATATAGTCACAGGGGGAACAGAGGCTAATACGCTGGCTTTGTGGACTGCAAAAAAACTTTCGAAAAAAAATCATTGCGAAGTCATCGTGCCTGTTTCCGCGCATTACTCTTTTGACAAAGCTGCAGACCTGTTAGGCTTAAAAATTGTTAAGGTTAGGTTGAACAGCAGATTTCAAGTCGACATAAAAGCGGTCGAAAAAGCGATAAATTCCAACACAGTAGCAATCGTCGGCATAGCTGGAACAACTGGCTTGGGTATCGTTGACTCGGTATCAGAACTTTCTGAAATCACCCTGCAAAAAGACTTGTACCTTCATGTGGACGCAGCCTTCGGAGGATTTGTCCTTCCATTTCTGAAGGAACTAGAGTTTGATGTCCCAGATTTTGATTTCTCGTTGCAGGGAGTTTGCTCCATCACTATTGACCCTCATAAAATGGGTTTAGCTCCTATTCCAGCTGGAGGAATATTGTTTCGGAACGAAAAGCTGGGAAAGGCCAGTGCCTGGAACGTCTCTTATCTAGCTGGAGGGGACACTGAGCAAGACACTTTTGTAGGAACCCGTTCCGGAGCTTCAGTTGCTGCTGTTTGGGCTTTACTCAAGCATTTAGGAAAAGAAAACTACAGAAAAATCGTTGAAAGCTGCATGCATTTAACATGGAAGCTTGTAGGGGAAATCAAGAAAATCGAAGGTTTAGACATAGTGACGGAACCAACCATGAATATTGTTGGAATAACATCTGAAGCATATGATATTTGCCAAATAGCAGAAGAATTAAGACGTAGGAAATGGGCGGTTTCCCTTTTCCCAAACCATATTCGAATAGTCGTCATGCCTCATGTTAAAGAGAGACACATTGAAGAATTTCTAGAGGATTTAAAGTACATTGCAAATAAATTGGGAGGCCAAAAATAGGTGTATACTCATCCATCTAAGGACATCATGGAAACTATAGGAAAACAGTTGAAAGATAAACGTATAGTTTTATGTATAACTGGCAGCGTAGCAGCTGTTCAATGCCCTGAAATCGCTAGAACTCTCATGCGACACGGAGCAGAAGTTTTCGCTGTAATGTCACCGATGGCTCAGAAGATAATTCATCCGTATCTTATGGAATGGGCAACTGGAAACGATGTTGTAACAGAGTTAACTGGAAAAATCGAGCACGTAGCTTTAGTCGGAAATCACCCTAAAAAGGCTGATTTGATACTTGTTGCTCCTGCTACAGCGAACACGATAAGCAAAATTGCCTGTGCAATAGATGACTCAACAGTGACCTCTGTTGTTTCAACAGCTTTCGGCTCAAACACGCCCACGATAGTTGTCCCAGCCATGCACGGGTCCATGTACAACCATCCAGTACTGGCTGAAAACATTAAGAAGCTAAAAGCGTTAGGCATCGAGTTTGTCGGTCCAAGAATTGAAGAGGGAAAAGCAAAAATCGCTGGAACCAAGGAAATTGTCGATGCAGTTATTCGCAAACTTGCAGGTGAACAGGATTTCCTTGGATTGAAGTTCTTGGTTACTGCAGGACCAACAGTAGAGTATATAGATCCTATACGAGTTGTTACAAACAGAAGTTCTGGAAAAATGGGTATTGCAATCGTTGAAGAAGCCTTGAACCGCGGAGCACAAGTAACACTTGTTTATGGTTTAGGAAAAGCATCTCCCCCCTCAGATGCCAGTGTGATTTCTGTTGAAACAACTAAACAAATGTGTAAAGCAGTTGTTTCCAAGCTAGAATCAAAAAAATATGACGTAGTGATAGCCGTCGCCGCAGCAGCTGATTGGACTATTGAAAAACCATATTCTTACAAGATTTCAACACATAAGCTTCGGTCGCTTGATTTGAAACTAAAGCCAACCGGAAAAATCATCGATCAAGTGAAAAAGATCAGTCCCAAAACTTTTCTTGTAGCTTTCCGTGCAGAATACAAGTTATCTAAGAGTGACTTAGTTGAGAGTGCTTATGAAAGGTTGTTGGAAGCCAAAGCTGATCTGATAGTTGCAAACGATGTAGGTAAGAAAGACACGGGATTTGGAACCGAGACAAACGAAGTTTTTGTCATAGACAGAGAGAAAAAGGTTGTTCACGTTCCCCTAGCCCCAAAAAGTGAAGTTGCAAGAAAAATCCTGGATGTTGTAAACGAGAAGATCAAAAGAAAATAATGTTTTAATATGGCTGATACATGGCAAACGTGAGGATTGATGCAGAAAAAGTTCACAACTGTTGCGGTTGGAGGTACTTTCGACGAGTTTCACAAGGGTCACATAGCATTGCTTGTCAAAGCCTTCGCGTTAGGCGAGCAAGTTCTAATCGGCTTGAGTTCTGACGAGTTCGCTAAAAAGCTAGATAAGCCGCATCCGACACCGCCATACAAGCGGAGGCTTGAAGAGTTGAAGGCTTTCCTGAAGAAGCATGATTTTTTGAAAAGAACGAGAATTGTTCCTTTGAATGACGTCTTCGGAGTAACTTTATCAAAAGGTTATGTTGAAGCCTTGGTTGTAAGCAAGCAAACGGAACATACCGCCGTTAGAATCAATGATGAAAGGAAAAAGGCTGGACTATCTCCGCTTCACATAGTAGTTATAGACATGATTCCTTCTGAAAATCATGCTCCCATTTCCACAACTCGCATTCATAAGAAAGAAATTAACCGTGAAGGCCGTCTACTAAAAACATGAGAAAAAATGGACCACATTTCAACAAAAAGCTAAAAGCCTGTAAGACAACAATGAAAAACCAGAAAGAAGTTGGGACTTGAGATGAACGGGTCACAAGTAACTCCTTACGGTTCTTGGAAATCTCCTATAACCTCGCAGATGGTTGCCTCTGAAACCGTAGGGCTTGGACAGATAATCCTAGATGGCGAGGATATATACTGGAACGAGATGCGACCGATTGAAGGAGGACGAAAAGTCATTGTGCAACGGAAACCAGACGGCCAAATAACTGATGTAACACAGTCCCCGTTCAACGCCCGCACACGCGTTCACGAGTATGGTGGCGGCGCATTCGCCGTTTTTGACGGCACAATCTACTTTTCGAACTTCACTGACCAGCGAATCTATCGTCAGGAACTAGGAGGTCTACCCCACCCGATCACCCCTGAGGATAACCTACGTTATGCTAACATTGTCATCGATCATCACCGAAGCCGCATAGTTTGTGTCTGTGAAGATCACACAGCTGCAGGACGCGAACCTGCAAATACTTTGACAAGTATTAAACTTGATAAGGGCAACAGTAGCCAAGTTCTAGCCTCTGGCAACGATTTTTATTCGTCTCCACGGCTAAGCCCTGATGGTTCTCGTTTGACATGGCTCACATGGAACCATCCGAATATGCCGTGGGATGGAACTGAATTGTGGGTTGGCGAGATAGGAGTAGATGGCTCGCTAGGTTGCCTTGAACAAGTTGCGGGCGGTATTGACGAATCCGTTTTGCAACCAGAATGGTCGCCAGATGGCATTCTACACTTCGTCTCCGACCGTACTGGTTGGTGGAACTTATATCGCTGGCATAATGAAAACATCGAACCTTTGTGTAAGATGAATGCTGAGTTTGGAAGACCTCAGTGGGTCTTCGGGATGTCTGCTTACGCGTTCGAATCTGCAGATTGCCTTATCTGCGCGTACACAAAACAGGGGGTTTGGCATCTAGCGAGCCTTGACACTACGACAGGCAAGGTTGACGTCATCGAAATACCCTACACTGACATCTGGAGTTTACGTGCATCATCAGGCATAGCAGCATTTATCGCTGGATCGCCAACTCAAACGCCGTCAATCGTCAAGCTTGATCTTGCAGCACGTAGGATTGAGGTACTGCGACGCTCCAGTAACATAACGGTTGACGCTGAATATTTGTCCATTCCGAAGGCGATTGAGTTTCCAACAGAGAATGAACTTACTGCACACGCCTTCTTCTACCCCCCACGAAACCCTGATTACACTGGTCCATTTGAAAAGCAGCCGCCGTTAATCGTTAGGAGTCACGGTGGACCAACCTCTGCCGCTTCTGCCACACTTTCGTGGGCTATTCAATACTGGACTAGCCGCGGCATCGCAGTGCTTGATGTGAACTATGGCGGCAGCAGCGGATATGGTCGTGCGTATCGCCAACGGCTCAACGGTCAATGGGGCGTTGTCGATGTTGATGATTGTGTGAACGGGGCACGCTACTTGATTAACATTAGTGAGGTTGACGGTAATCGCCTTGCTATTCGTGGAGGCAGCGCGGGAGGATACACAACGCTTTGTGCACTCACATTTCGTAACGTCTTTAAGGCAGGCGCAAGCTACTACGGAGTCAGCGATCTAGAAGCATTAGCGAAAGATACCCATAAATTCGAATCACGCTATCTTGATCGGATGATAGGACCATATCCCGAGCAACGTGACCTCTACAGGAAACGTTCGCCTATTCATTTCATCGATCGGATCTCATGTCCTATGATCCTCTTCCAAGGACTTGAGGATAAAGTTGTTTCGCCAAGCCAAGCTGAGTTGATGGTTGAAGCTTTACGTAAGAAACTATTGCCCGTCGCTTACGTCCCGTTTGCTGGTGAGCAACACGGCTTTCGACGCGCCGAAAGCATTAAACGCTCACTTGACGCTGAACTATACTTCTACTCAAAAATCTTCAACTTTGAGTTGGCTGATCCAGTTGAGCCGGTGCAGATTGAGAACCTCTAGGATCTTCAGTGGCACATCATACTGTACTTAACGCGTCTACAGAAAACTTAACTCTTTTCAACTACATTCACAGAACAAAGGTGTTACTGTGCGGAAAACAGGTGTTGCTAGACTTCCGCTTCATTATGGGAAGGCTCCGAGGTGGCTGGTTCACCGCATGCAAAAACTTGCTGAAGAAATTGTGACAATTATCATTGACGAATACGGCGCAGATGATTTCCTGAAGAAGATTTCTGACCCATTCTGGTTTCAGGCTTTAGGTTGCGTTTTAGGCTATGACTGGCATTCATCAGGCGTAACAACCGTCGTCACAGGAGTTTTGAAACAGGCTGTGATTCCGGAGAGACATGGCATTGCAGTTTGTGGCGGTAAAGGTAGGACCTCTCGACGGACACCATTAGAAATTAAAAGTGTCGGTGAGAGATTTGGTTTCTCACATGAAAAAATTCAGAGCTTACAGTACGCAAGCAAAATCAGCGCTAAGGTTGATAATGCAGCAATTCAGGCGGGCTATCAACTATACCATCATGCTTTTTTTGTGGCTGAAAACGAAAAATGGGCAGTTATTCAGCAAGGTATGTGCCTGCAAGACCGCACAGCTAGACGTTACCATTGGCTTTCCGATAACGCCAAAAACTTTGTTGTAGAACCACACGATGCAATAGTCGGTGACGCAAAACGTGACATTGCTTTGAATATGACCGCAAGAGAAAGTGAAGCCTGCAGAAAGACTTCAGTGGACATAGTCAGAGAACCACCAAAGAAGACTGTGCGAATGATTCTATCCATTAGACCAGCCTACCAGAAGTCGTTACAGGAATGGATACCCAATACAGCAAACACAACATGGAAAGAATATCCAATTGATGTTTTGTCCATGCCGAGGAACATAAACTGGAAAGCCTTGCGCGAAGTTTACGAGTTCCAACCTCGCAATTACGAAGAATTGCTCGGATTCAAAGGCATAGGTCCAGCCACTATTCGAGGCCTAGCACTTATATCAGAACTGATATACGGTGAAAAACCATGCTGGAAAGACCCGGTAAAATATTCCTGGGCATATGGAGGAAAAGATGGAGTGCCCTACCCGGTGAACCGTAAAGCCATGGACGAGTCAATACGGACACTAAAACAGGTGATACGAGAAGCGAAAATTGGGTGCAAGGAGAAGATGCGATCCCTACAGAGGCTTAGACAATTCGTTCCAGCTGACATGACTTGAATGATTTTATAATCTACTGATTCATCTTGAGAAAGACATGATCATGCCGTTAAAAATATGAGCCTCAGCGGAATGCTCATGATACGCCTCACTTTCAGGAAGGAGCTGCCTTCTATGAAATACCATTCAAATTGGACAGAGATGCTCCAAGTGATGTGGATATGAATGGAAACGTTGATTTGTCAGAATAGATAAGAGCCAGTTATTATGTGCAAATGTTCAGGGTGTTCCCATGGATGAAAGAATCTATGCTTTGTTCGGTGTAATTGGTCCTATTTCAGCTTACCTTCTGATAGGAGTTTCAATTGCGCTTTCACCAGGGTTTAGCTGGGAGAGAAATGCTTTAAGCGATCTTGGACATGCTGTCAACAGTGGAGTAGCGCCCATATTCAATTTCGGTTTGTTTCTAGCCGGTTTTCTCCTAACGATCTACGCGGTCAAAGTACTGAAGAAATATGCAAGGTGGACTGGATACAGCTTGATGATTTCGGCTTTTGCACTTCAATTGATAGCTGTATTCGACGAAGTATATGGTCCTCTCCATTTAGTAGTGTCAATACTGTTCTTTGTCTCGCTCAGTTTTACATCTCTTCTTTACACTGTGGAAAGAAAATCGCGCTCAGCAGGAGCCGCGTTCACAATAGGTCTTGTCTCATGGATATTCTACTGGGCAAAAATCTACAGTGTTGGAATCGCTGTTCCTGAGATAATATCATCAGCAGCCGTTTTGTTTTGGATCATATCCTCCGCACTGAGAATTTACACAAGCATTTGTAACACCAAATAATTTATGATACAAACCCTCACATATAGAAAAATCGTATATATACCGACATGACTCAATAAGAAGGAGATAACATGAAGAACACCCCTGTTATTCAAACCATGCTTGACCACAGGTCAATCCGCAAGTACACAGATGAAACGCCTTCTGATGAAGTAATAGAGACAATTGTTAGGGCAGGTCAACAGGCGCCTTTCGCTTCTCAGTATTACAGTGTGCTACTGTCGCGAAATAAGGAGCGGACCCCTTGGAAAGCACCGCTTTTGTTCACGATTTGCGTTGATTCTCATAAATTCGAACGCATCATGTCTAAAAGAAATTGGAAGTTAGTCACCAACGATCTTACATTAATGCTTTTCGGGATCCAAGATGCGGCTTTGATGGCGGAGAATATGGTTATTGCAGGAAGAAGCTTGGGGCTTGGAAGCTGCTTCCTTGGAAGCGCACCGTACAGGGCTGACAAAATTGCAGAAGAGTATGACTTACCAAAAAGGGTGTTCCCTCTAGTACAGCTAGTGATGGGGTATCCCGCTGAAAACCCGCCGACACGACCACGCTATCCTATGGAATTCACCCTTTTTGAGAATAAATATCCCAAGCTAGATCAAAACATTATTTCAAAAGCCATGCGAACAATGGATGAAGGATACCTTGCACAA
The DNA here is from genome assembly GCA_030628925.1 of Candidatus Bathyarchaeota archaeon. Lineage (GTDB taxonomy): Archaea > Thermoproteota > Bathyarchaeia > Bathyarchaeales > Bathycorpusculaceae > SOJA01. Next base: position 11,116 of record DAOVQA010000006.1, read on the forward strand.
GATTACTACCGAAATCTAAACGCAAAGATACCGTTAGAAGGAAAACGTGAAGAGACATTCAACTATGACAACTACAGCTGGACGGAACACATTTCCAGAAAGTGGGGCCAATGGTTTTCTAAACCGAAAGACCTACTTGAACAATTTGAGAAACGCGGTTTTCATATCACCGGAAAAAACAGAAACAAATAAATCATTCGAGCCGCGACAAAAAAAGATTGCAATGTGAGTGGGTAAAATAACTCTCGTTCAAGTATCATCTGTGAAGCCTAATGGCTTGGAAAAGCAAAGCAATTGTAAATTGTCCGAAGGCTTAGTCATTGCAAAATCAGAGAAGGTGATGAGCTGTTGGTAACAGCCAAGATGAACCATGTTTGTTCATCTTTCTGACTGTTAGATTGCAGCAATTGCCCAGGGTATCTGATTCGGTAAAGACGTAGCCATTCCCAAAAAATCTTTCAGCACTCGCAGTATCATCACAACCTACGGTTGAGGCTTCAGAAAAAAGAAAAAAACCCACATTCAAATAATTAATGTTGCGAATATGAACAGTTCGTGAAAACATTCTAGTCTGCCACGCTTCGATACGCTTCGAAACTGCAAATGCTTTTATCAAATATGCATATTATGAGGACATGTTGAAAAATGGCACAAAAGCCCCACAACAGAAAAGCCGGTGAAGGTAATTCAAGCATCGAAGAGCTAAGTAAGAAACTTGATTTTATAATGAAGAGACTTGAAACTTTAGAAGCTTTGATAACTAGTAGTCCTGAATATTCAGGATTGATTCCGTATCTTCGTATTACACGGGTTGGTGTAGGCTTGTATGGCGAACCGCTGAAAATAGCCACACGACTTAAGACTGCTGAGAAATACTTACGGAAAACTTGGATTGCTCAGGATGAAATTTCAAGGTGTGTAATCCAAGCACTTGCCTTGCGTGATAGGTTAAGCATATCTGCAGTAACTCGTCAGGTTCGGATGATGCGTGGAAAAGCGTCAAGAAGGATAGTCAGAAATAGGCTTCAACGCTTGGAAAAAGAAGGTGTAGTTAGGTGTTCTGAAGGGTACGGAAATGCTTACGAGCTTGCGGAGTGACCGAAAAGATGGTCACTTTTTCCCATAATAAATAACAATAATGCTCAGCCTATGTATTCAAATAGGTGAGGTGAAGAAAATGGTGTTGAACAAAAATGGAAAGACCCCTAAAAAATCTACAGGCGGTATGTCAGATAGGCTTCTCGGGACAGTAGAGCAGTTTAAGTTATTACATTCAAAAATCCTTGAAAAAACTGGAATGGTTGAAAACTCTTGCCCACATAGAGAGGTAAGAAAGGTCTTAGTTAAGAACGAGTTCAAAAAGAGTCGAGCAATAGAGTTCGCTCGTAAATTCAAGATTCGCTGATTGAAACAAAGTGAAGATGGATGGAGGTGAAATGAACAATGATTGATGATGAAGAAAAAGAACAGAAAAAGAGAGGGATGGAAGATGCGGAAGAAGTGAAAGCTATTCTTGGAGTCGTATCCAAGGAAGTTCCTGCGCTAATCAAGGGTATAATTGGGTCAGTATTCTCTGAAGACGCTGGAAGAGAGATGGGCAAAGCAGCTGGGGCATTCTACAAAGAACTTAAGGAAAGTGGAATGCCAGATGAAATAGCAGTTAGAATGACTGAAAACTACATTAGTGTTTTTACAAGCCTAGGAGACATCATGAAAAAACTCGATGTGGGCAAGAAATCTTCTTTCGAAATAGAAAGAAAAATCAAGAAAAAATTCGCAGAGAAGGGCTTGACAGAAGACGAAGAGTAGCCTTTTCCCTCCTTTTTTTTGGTGAAAAAATGAAAATCTCGACCATAATAAAAGCGGGGTTGCACCTGTCACAACTGTTATTTAGCCTTTTTCTTGTTTGGTTGACTTTAGGTTGGAATGTTAGAAAGGCGAGAAAAGCCTTCGAGAAGGAGCTTGTACTAAGTGGAATACCGAGAGAAGCTGCAAAACGAATGGGAAAAAAGTATTCTTCAATAAAAGATGAGGTAATGAAGCAACTCTGGACCTCCATTAGTAAATCTAGACAGTGAGGTTTACGTAAACCTGAGAGCAACAAATTGAAGAAAAAGTTGTTGCACACCCTTGTTCCTCCGCGAATTTTACAGCTTCTTCTGTTGGAAAAGCTACGGCATTCACTCCAGCTCTTATAGCCAAAATATCTGTTTCTATTCGATGTTTTCCCTTCGGTCGCATACATCCAAGCGCCAAAGGTGTTTGAGGAAACATTAGTCTCGCGATAGCTATGACTTTTGCTATGTCTGTTGGTTTTGGAGGGATAACATTCTCCATTTCTGTTCCACGTATTGGCATGAAAGCAATTATTACTAAAGCTGAAGGTCGATATCCAGAAATCATTTTTAGAGCGTGAAGTTCACCCTTTAACTTTCCATAGTGAAGCCCGACTATTATGTGGGGTACAAATGCAAGTTCAGTTTTATGCAGTGCCTTTAAGGAATTTTCATAAGCCTCAACTGTCAGATTCAGCTTGTAAATTTCCTTTATGGTTTCATCCGAGCCTATTATATCTATTAAAGCAGCATCAACCCTGGAATTTCTAAGTTTTTCAGTTGTATTGTAATCAAGTATGCCTGTGTGTACAATTACGGTTAAGTCCGATTCGCGTTTAACCTTTTCAATCGAGTCGATGAATTTTCCAAGAGGAACCGAACCGTCCGGAAGGCATCCTCCGCTTATCAGACAGCCGAGAGCTCCCTTATGTTTGAGCCTCATGCACAACTCGAAAAGTTCTTTAGGTGTAGCGGCTGAATACATGGTGTTCAAAACTTTTCCACCGCAATGTTTACACTTTAAGGCGCAATTCTGCCCAGTCACGGAAATTGTTGGAAAATCTGTGGGTGAAGAATGGAAATAACTTGTTGTGTAGTGCATGAAGCTTGGCGCGTAGAAATGGATTTCTTTTGGTTTAGATTCAAGCAGATATCTACTGTTCAGTAAGTCAAGAAGTTCTTTGTTGTCCATGTTCCAGACGGTTTCAGGTAAAAGCTGCTTCATCTTCCTCTCTTAAGAATTTCTATAATTGTACTGTTTAATAGTTTTGTTTGTCCTTATCAACCCATTCCAATCAATATTGCAGATATCTGACTTTTTCTTAGTCTTAAGAGAATACTCTGCGGACTTTTGCATGGATTTCATTAAAAAAGGGGGATGTTTGTGTGACGAAGCTTAAGCTAGAATCCATATTTTCGCCGCATCTGCGTTGTCCACCATTTTCGCCAGCCGTCTACCTTCGGATCCTTCTCACGGTTTCGTATAAACTCCCATGTATCATAGCACCACATAGCACCATGACCGTCATATTCGTTAGCCATTATGGGCTGACCTTCATCGTCTGACAGAGCCGCTTCGACGAGTTCATATGGCGTCTCATCAAAGGAAGAGACTACTTCAAAGGTTATGACAAAGAAAACGCCATTTCCGCTGAATGCATCCGCCGGTGAAAAAGAGGCACAGGCAATCCAGTAGCTTCCAGAAGCTGTGTCAACATCATCTTTCAGCAGTAGAATGGGGCTGTGAAGAACCCCCTCCTCATATGTTTCTACCGGCGCCATAACAGTGTGACTAACGTATTCAATAATGGTCGGATCCCACTTGAACTCGACGTCAAAACCATAAAGACCTGCTACATCTGAGACACAAACATTAACTTCAAAAGTTTCGCCAACATCAACGTCAAGCAATCCGTCTGGATGAGCAGTGATTACAGGAATACTGTTAGATGACTGCAGTCCGCCTTCTGATCCAGCAACACCAAAGCCGAAGAACGCAAAAGAAACCAACAAGATAGTTGCTATAATGTAAAGTTTTTTCACACCCTTACACCATCGAGGTTTAACACAAAAAATTATTTAAGTTTTGGCACATTGGTTTGCTCGCTTACTTAAGCTTTGGCATACATATCTTTCTATTCCATCGGCTATAACTTCCAACATTTCTTGCATTTATCAACTCCTTTAATCTATATATGACATCAAACATGCAATTTCGCCACTTTCAATTTTCAAGAAAATCAAGTTCTATTTTGAAAAAAGGTTTGAGATCCCCTTTTGCGGCAAGTGTTTGTTGATTAGCCACTAATCATCCAGATGTACACAAGATATTCATATGAATCGAATGTTTCTTGCAGTCGCTTTTGGAGCGTCTACAGTCTACGGAAATATGACAAAAAATAATTGAGTAAACGAAATCTGGTTTTTTCATCTTTAAACTTATTTCTGTCACCAACCATATTTGTGAGGGAGAATCATGATTAGCAAAATAAACAAAGGTTCCGTTGAGCAGTTACCTGAACGTATTCGTGTTTCTCTAGGCTCTGCTATTGTTCTTGGGCTCTTAAGGGGAAAACTTGATGCAATGCCTACAACTGCGTACTTATTGACTTATCGTAGAGGTCGGTGTACTGCGAACTGCGGTTTCTGTCCTCAAGCCAGAGGAAGCAATAGTAGAGCTGACATGCTTTCAAGGGTTTCGTGGCCTGTTTTTTCAACAAAACGTGTGCTGGGTGGAATAGAGA
>DAOVQA010000066.1:0-6294 GCA_030628925.1 Candidatus Bathyarchaeota archaeon
ACCTATTTGGTGGCTGAGCTTACTGGCTTGCCTGTTTGGGAAGTTAACTGTGGCTTGCAGACTTCTTCATATGATTTGATCGGACGGTTTATTGGTCTTGGAAAAGAGAATTGGATTGACGGTCAAGTAACGTCTTGGCTGAAGTACGGCGGTTTGCTTTATCTGGATGAGGCTAATATGATGAAGCAAGATGTTGCGACAAGGTTGAATCCTGTTTTGGATACTCGTGGTCATTTGGTTTTAACTGAAAAAGACAACGAGCTAATTCCCAGGCATCGTTATGCTTATGTCATCATTGCCATGAATCCGTTTTCTGCAGAGTTTGCTGGGACTAAGCCTCTAAACGCAGCGTTTAGGAGAAGAATGAGTGTTTGGATAAACTTTGATTATGAGAGCATAGGGGAAAAGATTTCCGAAAGAGAGATTGAGCTTTTGATAAAGAGATCGAAAGTTGACAGGGATACAGCTTATAAAATTACCCAGGTTGGAGCTGAAATGCGTAGGCAATATCAAGCAGGCGATCTTCCGTATGGGCCCTCAGTGGGTGATTTAAGCCATTGGGCAGTTTTAGTTGTGGATGGTGCTGACCCTATATTGGCGGCTGAAGAAACCATAATTGCCTTAACCAGTGACAGCATTGAAGTGCAAGCAGATGTGCGAAGACTGATCAAGTCAGTTTTCAAGGCTTAAGCGTTTGTTTCACATGGTGAACTAAGTGGGATTTCTAGAATATGCTCGGTTATTATTCTTTGAAAAGGATCAAATGAAAATAAACCTGTCAACATCCTCTAAAACCGTGTTTCCACAGTTTTTTTGCGATGAGGAAGGATCTGTAATCGTTCTTCCAGAACCAAAGTTTAGAGAAAACGAAGATGGAGAAAAAACAATATGGCTGATGGGCTATTGCTTTCCTGCTGATGCCCAAGGAAAAAGACAGCTTGCACACCTTTTCAAAGCATCTGCGTTTCATCTCAGTGCACACGCTGTTTCCTCAAGCTTTAAGGATTATGAAGAATGGGGAAAGAGTAAGGATTCACGGCTAGTGAGATTTACAAGTTCTCTAATAGAAGATGCAGTAGCTACCGCTTATGTTTCCACAAAACACGTTGACAAACTCTTTGATCTGGCATTCGCGAACACCCTAGCCTTGAAAAGATTACACTCGATAGACAAATTGATAAATCCAGCGACCAAAATAATGGCTGATCTTCTAGTAAGAATGAACACTGGTTTTACGAAAGTTGAATCACAAAGTGAGCATAACGTAGCCATCCGTGTCGCTGAGCTCCTAGATCAGTTTAAAAAAAAGGCGTGCTTATCATCTGGAGATGAAAAAGTAAACCTGAAAGATGAAAAACTGAAGGTCGCCGAAGAAATCTACTCTGCAATCGAAAACGCTGGCCCCATAACTGAAGCTCCATTTCTTCCGCATACTGAAGAATTGGGCAAATGCTCCATTTTTTCTCGATCTTACTTCGTTGACTCGGACATTATTCTTGAAACTGACTTCAAGAAATGTCTAGATTTCCTAGGCGACACATTTCCATCTTCTGAGGAGAGAAAGCAAAGGTGGAGGAAGACAAGTGAAGCTGAGGCGATTCAGGTTTTCAATTCGTGGGAACATGAAAAAGAGAAAAATGAAAAAATGCTTGCGAAATATGAAGATCTTTTAGTTCCTACGAGGCTCAGGTCTGCTGAAATCCCGCAGTTGAGCTATACTGAGTTTTTGAGATCGAAAGCTAGGTGTAAGAGTGAAGCGCATAGGCTTATTGAGAGTCTGCTTGTGGCTAGAGATGCAGTTGATGAAGATCCGAGAAAGATGTATGGCGTTCTCGATTTAGCAGAGGTAATACAGGTTATAGCTAGCAAAAGTCCGAGATTGGACGTTTTTATGTTGGATGAGAACATTAGTAAAAGCTATGCGTGGATAATTCTGCTTGATGCCAGTAGAAGTATGAGGTGTATTAAGGATTTTGCATTGGAGCTTTTTGTGATGGCTGCTGAAGCGGCGAACCAGTTGCTTTTGGATTCATCTTCTTGGGGGATGTACGCCTTCAATGACCGTTTTTTGGTGATTAAGGATCCTAAGGAGCGGTATAATGTCCGTGTGAAATCTCGCATTGGCGGCCTCAAGTTTGAAGGGTTTACGTATATGCCAGATGCTTTGGAGATTGCTGGGCAGATTATTAAGGCGAGGAATGAGAATTTAAGGTTGATCACAGTTATTTCTGACGGGTGGCCATTCGGATACACTGATATTGAGAGTGCGTTGTCAGAAACTATAAGTTCTCTGGCAAAGCGCAATATAACTGTGTTAGGAATTGGTGCAAAGAGTCGCCGAATGAAGTTTTTCTTCAAAAACCACTGCACAGTTTACACTTTACGAGATCTAAAGAAGAAATTCTCAACCCTGTATATGGAAGCCAGCAGAATTGCAGTTGAAGCATAAGCTGAACATCTAGACAGACCTGGCTGTTCTCGTAACAACAAGAAGAACTATCAGCACGCGCTTTCTTTGACTTCTGGAGAGTTCTTGTAGCAATAGAAGCAATCTGATGCGTTTTCTTTCAGAGAGTTCTTTGATAGAATCTTGCATGACATAGACGTTGCAGCCGCTAACTTTTTGGCTGTTCTAGGGGAACTACTAAACCAAGTTGCAACGGCACGCTACTTGTTGTGGTACGTAGGCGTCTTAGAATTGTTATGTTTGTTTCATTATTGAGAAATCAGCTGTGAAGCTGAATTTTCCCTCGGTTTCTGATCCTTCTTTTGGCTTGAAAATTATTCTTTTCGGTACTCCGTCACATATGTATGTTATGTAGCGTAGTTCTTTTCCTAAACCGTAACGTTCCAAGTCTCCAATGGAGTTCTTAGCTTTTTCCAATCTGTTAATCTTGTCTCTCAGTTCTTCAATTGCCTCGAAGAGAATCTCTGCCTCGCCAACATCATCAGCACAAAGCATCAAATCCTTGAACTGAACCCACTGAGTTGAAGAACTAATTTTCTTTGCACTTTTTTTGTTGCCCTTTCTACTTCCCGCCTTCAAAACCTTCTGCAACTCAGAAGTTTTCTTCACCCATTCCTGACTCTTCGAAGAATCCGGATTCCTCAAAAGAGTTCCCAACCACTGACTATAATCCTCCAGCAGTATCTTGAATCGGTTTATCTCTTCCTCTATGCTCTCACGAATCTCCTTCAACGAATAGAACGTGCGAATTTCGGTTAGAATACCTTCCAAACCTACAACCACCTCGAGTAAGCATTCATGCCTCTTTCTTCTGTCAACATCTCTTGTTTTCTCCAGCAAGCTTTTCAGCTTTCTGTTGGCTGCCTACGACGGTTCTAGCGATGCCTTTCAACTCATTCTTCAATTTCCTAAAGATGCTAACCCGCTTGCCTACCTTCTTTCTGTAGCGCACCACAACTTGTGCAAGTTTAGGCATTACAACCCATAAAACAGCCATAACAATTTCAGGCGGGTATTCCGCCAAAAAAGCCGAATGCACTTCTTTTTCGGAAAAAAGAGTTAGGCATCCTTCCTCATTCAGAATTACCCTCTTCACTTTCTTCTTAACTGGTATACTGCTTGGAGGAATATCAAGCGAGATGTCGAGTTTTCTCGTGATCTGCTTAATTGACACACAAAGCTCATTCATCAGCCTATTTTCCTCCCCCAGAAATTCCTTCAACTGTATAGTCTCCTCGCTTAGGCTTCTCAGCAACTCCTGAAGCCTCTGTTCAACCTCCGTGTCCTTCTCCATGAAAACTTCGCTTCTTTCTGGGACTTGCATTGGACTGAAAAACTCTGCTTTTTCAACTACTTCCTTTGGAATGTCCTGCTTTTTTTCCGGCGGCGACTCTGCTTTCTGTTCAGGGTTCGTATATACGTCCTGCATAAACATACTTCCTAAAGAATCTATGGTAACATCCGTCAACTATTCAAACATTTAAAGATAATTAGAGTTAGTATGTGACAGGTTGTTACACACTAGAAGATGCTAATCGTTATAATGTGGTTGATGGGGTTTCACGAGTATGAAAGCCACAGCTAGATACAAAAGCATTCCTAAAGTTTGTCGCGTCAATTGTGGGGCACTCCACAACCAACTTGTACCTCCGCTGAAATGTAGTCCAGCAATAAACCAGGCAAATATGATGTCAACAAGAAATTCTGTGACTACAGCTATTTTTGAGGGGAGTCTGATAATATGGGAATCCAAACTCAAGGTCATATAAATTGGCATGTTAGCTGCGAGAACAAACAATGTTAATCCTAGTGGGACGCCGAAACTTACCATAAAACCTCTGGCATATAAATTGGCTTCTTGGTGGGGAGCTTGGCAAAAAATGAGCGTTACAAAGTAATCAAAAAATATGAAAGCAAAAACTAGGAATGTTCTCTTGAGCCAATGGTTATTTCTGGGAAAAAGGAAATATTTTAGGCTAGATAGCATCTTCACGTTCTCCTTTCCCCTAGGCCTTTCTGACCAGCAATTGTTGAATATAATTTGAAGCATTGTTGCTTTAAGTCTTAGGGTATGTATTCTCAATTCATATTTTGGGTTCAGAAGTATAAAATATAGCCTAAACCAGAATCGGGTTCTGTTTCAGAGTTAGAACAAAGGAGTAAGGCTGCAAAAAGTGGTTAACATGGAATTATCAGTTGAAAAGCCTGAAAGCATCATGAAACTCTATGATGAAAACAGCGGATTATGGAAGGTTGTAAGAATAGATAAGGGACATGCTAAATCTGTGGAGGTAATTGAAGAAACCCTTCGTGGACTTGGGCTGTCAAAAAACGAGGTAAGGGTTTTCATGCATCTTGGAAGGACGGGTGAGCATAAGGCGAGTGAAATCTCTGAAGCTTTATCTCTTCACCGAACCGAAACATATAGAATTTTACGTGACTTGGAGAAGAGGGGATTAGTATCATCTGTCTTTGAGAAACCCTTAAAGTTTATCGCAACACCCTTTGAAAAGGCTCTAGAAGCGTTGATAGAAACCCGAAAGATGAGAGTGAATATTCTAGAAAAGAAAAAAGACAGTTTGGTTAATCTCTGGCTTTCTCTTCCTCAACTGGAAATTGAACCTGAAAGAAAGGAAGTATTTCAGATCTTAGAGGGTGAGGAACAAATTTGCTTAAAAGCAGATGAGATACTTAACAACGTCGAATCAGAGGTTTCCACTTTTATGTCGGAACGTGACATTGCGAATTTCTACCATTCTGGTATCATGGACAAACTCAAGAAAATGTCGAAGAAAAACGTGAAAGTTCAACTGTTAACCAACTATTCCCCCAAAAGCTGCTTCTTCATAGAAAAAATAAATCTGAAAAACGCAAAGTATTCACTCTCAGAGATTGATGACGAACTGCCAACATACATATTGGCGGATGACAAACAACTGCTTTTGCTTGTTAGAACGAATAATGGGAAGAAAAAAGTGGCAGCGTTATGGACGAACTATGACGCTTTCATTAAAGCTTTAAAGGCGCTTTTCGTTGAATTATGGAAAAACAACGGTTAAGTTACTACTCCTTCAACTCTGCACTTAATTTCTTGCCATATAGACTGAATCATCAATCTTGCTTCTTTGTCAATTGCCATCAGCAAGGCCAGATAGACAATTCCACCTGCTGCTGTAACCATTAAAGTCAAATATATTCTAATCGGAGGCGGAATAGTGAATAGAACTGTTGCCATAACTGCTGAAGCGAAAACATATTTTGCAATGCTCTTCCAGGGAGCGCGCGCGCTAGCTTTATTGTTAGGATGCTGCCTTTGGATCGTATTTTAGAATTAGATCCATCTTCCACTCGCCCTCACACTTTTGTTATTTTGGCTAAAGGTTCTTCAGCCATTTTACTTTAATGTCTTTTATAGTTTTGAAGTGTTCATCGTCTGTTACTGCTATGCCTTTGGCGTGAATGATGGCTGTGGCAGCTATTATGGCGTCGGCTAAAGGAATTTTTGGCGTGTTCAGAGTTATTTTTCCGGCAAGTTCAGCTATGTCTTCTGTTACTGGAATTATTTTTATATTTGAGCCTTTAGCTGAGGCAATTCTTATTTTTATAGCGTCTGTTCCGAGTATTCTTCCCATGGTGTTGTAAAGTTCTGTGATGGTGATTGTTGATGAAGCTGCTTTAATTTGTCCTTTAGATATTTTTTGGATGACGCGTTTACTCCAATCGGCTATTTTTTTGTTTTCAGGATTGTAGTATGAAAAGTAAAATCTGGTGTCTAAGATGGCCTTTAACGCCATTCCTCTCGTACTCGGTCTAGTGATTTTTTCAGT
>DAOVQA010000149.1:0-3656 GCA_030628925.1 Candidatus Bathyarchaeota archaeon
AATAAGGATTCGACACCAACAAGAGGTGGACCGGGCGGGATTTGAACCCGCGGCCTCCGCCTTGCGAAGGCGGCGTTCATACCAAACTGAACTACCGGCCCCCACCAATCATTCCAGTTTTTTCCTTTTATCGATTATCATTAATGCACACTTTCATGTTGTTAAGCTTTTTTCGTAAACGGAAATAGACAGTGTCGCCGGTTCCAATAGTCAACAGTAGCGCCGTCGGTGGGACTTGTAACCCCAGCGCGGTAAGAGGCATCGATTGAATGGACTCGAATCAGCAAAAAAAGAAAAATTGTGGCAAAATCATGCTTGTAAAAACACGCGCATAGAACCTATCAACTTCACAACAGCAATAGGATTGGGACAACAATAAGCTCTTCTTCATCCACAGCTTGGACAGGTGCCACCTGACCCAGTAGTACTACATACCATACGATTTCCATTCCAGAGTTTTTCCCAGCACTCTTTACAGATCATGATTCGACCCAATTCCTTGTGGTTAGCTGAAAGCAAAGTTAAGTCTTCACCGTTTTTTCCACAAAGCTTGCATTTTCCCATCTTTCCAACTCTCCTAGAGAACAGCACATTATATTGCGGTCTACTTAAAAACGTGTCTATGCATAAAAATAAATCTTACGGCTAATCACTGTTAACCTTGTGGTCCTGTGTCGCCTCTCGGTCACCTTTAGGTGTCTAAACTAACGCATACTGCATGGAAGCTACTGTTGTGATGATACTGGACGCTAGAACTGCAATAATAACTCCAGTTATGAACATAGTTTTTTTTTATTCCAATAAGATTTTTGCTTCTTCAGACATTCTCTCACTTTCACAATCGACGAGTCTACGTTCTACTTAGCGCGCATATACATCTTCCATAGCTACTGTGGTATACTGCTGGGTAGTGATTTTTCTCTAAAAATGATAAAATGTTTGGGAAACATACTAGCGCTAGGGCCTTTAAGGTTCTGGCGATCAACCACAATAGACGTCAAATATTCGTGGTTGCATATTCTAAAGGTGATGTTCCCAGTGTCTATGATGCCTCTCAGTAGTCTAATCACGATAATTCTTGTGGCCCCTTTGATTTTACAACTCAAAGAGAACGGTCTTAGAATGGTTAGTTAAGCCTTATTGATGAACAGAATTTGAAATTCAGAATTTTTTTAATGTTCATAGAACTCTTTCTAGTAGATTGGTGATGAATTAGAAATGAAAGCACCTATTGCTTTTAGGGCCTTGCTGAAACAGAAAGGATATTCTAGCAAAGCCACCAAAGAAATTTGGAAATGGTATGATTTCTCAGAAAGAAAGGGAATCAATTTCTAACGAAGTCGCCTTATGGTTTTAACAATGATTGAATATTCATCTTTTGTCATAGGAGGAGATTATCTATGTATTGTGGTGTTAGGTGTGTTTACACGTACTAGTCCGATTCTGAGCGATTCGTCATTGATCTTGTAATCGGCAACATATGCATCTTCAGGTGGTTCAGCCTTGCGTATCGATATTGATAAGGTTTCAGAGGCAATGTATTTACCATACGTCCTGAAGACTTCGATAAGTGTTGGTTCAGCTTCATAATAGACCTTTATTTGATCAGCTATATCGAAAGATGCGTCTTTGCGTTGATTCTGTATGCGACGCACAATGTCACGGGCTAAACCTTCCTTTTTCAATTCTTCAGTTATAACTGTGCACACTCCAACGATGATGTCCTGTTCCTCTTCTAAGACATAGCCTTCTTTTGGTCGAGTGCGAACTTCAATTTCTTTTCGTAGCAAAATAATAGCCTGATCATCCACTTCAATTTTAACACTCTCGTTTTTCCGGAGTGCTTGAAGCAAAACATCAGCGTCCATACTGGCCACTTTTGCGCATAACTTGGGAAACAGCTTTCCATGTTTTTTACCGAGCAAACGGGGCAACAGTAATATCTCATGATCAACCAGCTCGCTTTCTTGTTTGGTTAACACCAACTGCTTAACGTTGAGTTCATCTTTAACCAAGTCTTTGAAACCTTGCAGCTGCTTCAGCAATGCCTTTTCTGCCACAACCTTCACTTCTTTCAAAGGCTGCCGCAGTTTTATTCCTGCTTTATTACGTGCGGAACGACCTAAACTGCAGACCTTAATAGCTAGATCCATATTCACCATTAATTTTTCGTCAACAAGGGAAGTATCGGCTAGTGGCCAATCGTTATGGTGCACACTTTCAGGAGCTTTGGATCTTACACTACATACTAGGTTCTGATACATCTCTTCGGCGAGAAAAGGAAGGAACGGTGCTAGAAGCTTGACAATTGTAGCCAAACATGCGTATAATGTTGTGTAGCCAGTTTTTTTATCCGTGTCTGCTTCGCTCTTCCAGAATCTTCGACGTGAACGGCGAACATACCATTTAGAGAGTTCATTTACAAATTGCTCCAAGTTTGCAGTTGCACCGAACGCATCATATTTTTCCAGGTAATCGGTGACATCTTGAACAAGCACCTGAAGTTTTGACAGTATCCAACGATCTAAAAGTGAGTATTCGGTTGTGACATCTTTCGGAGTCCACTTATCTAAGTTGGCATATGTGACGAAGAAGCTGTAAACATTCCATAACGGGATCAAGAACCGCCGCTTTGCCTCCTCTGCTAGTGTATAGCCGAAAAGTAGGTTCTTTTCCGGTCTGCTTCTACAGTAAATCCACCGCATAACGTCTGCACCTATAGTTTCGGCAGCGTCGTCAAACTCGATCATGTTGCCTGAAGACTTGTGCATTTCCTGTCCCTTTTCGTCCTGCACCTGGCCGTGACCAAAGCAAGTGCGAAAAGGCGGACGACGCTCCAGTATTGTGCTCATGGCTAGCATAGAGTAGAACCAGTTTCGAAACTGACCTGGCAAGGATTCGCAGATGAGATCGGCTGGAAACCATTTTTCCCAGTAATCCCTAGCGTGTCGGTAATTCAGCGTCGAATAGGCAACAATGCCAGCGTCTAGCCACGGATTGCCTACATCTGGAATACGAGAAATAACTGCTCCACACTTTGAACATTTAATTTTAACCATGTCTATCCATGGCCGATGAGGTGTATGCCCTTCGAAATCTTTCCAGCCCTCGACGGCTCGCGATTTTAGCTCTTCCTTACTGCCTATGACCTCGTAGTTTCCACACTTCGGGCACTCCCATATTGGCAACGCCAAGCCCCAATATCTCTTCTTGGAAATCATCCAATCTTCCATATTTAGTAGCCAATCCAACTCTTGCTGCAGACCAAAATCTGGAATCCAGCGAACCTGTTTAGCAATTTCCATGATTTGATAACGCAGATTTTCTTCCTTCTCTTGTTCAGAGATTTTTTCAAGAGGCTTATCAAGTTTGGTTCCCATAGAGATGAACCACTCATCGACAAGGCGGAACACCAACTCGCTGCTACATCGCCAGCAAACAGGGTAACGATGAGTGTAATCTTCTGCCTTGAAAAGCAGGTTTTTCTCTTTCAAGTTGTCAATGATTGGCTGAGCCGACTCGTAGACATTGGTTCCTGTAAGCCAGCTGAACCCTTCCACAAAGACTCCGAACTCGTTTAGCGGGGCTACTGCAGGCAGGTTATATTGATTACCAAGCTCCAAGTCTTCTTTTCCGCAGCCAGGTGCGATGTGAAC
>DAOVQA010000144.1:0-3720 GCA_030628925.1 Candidatus Bathyarchaeota archaeon
AAGCATTGACAGATGCAGAACGCAAGAGGCACGTTTGAAAAAGGGTCTAGGCGAGTTTCCATGCAAAAGAGTCAGGTTTGGATATTTGAGAAACTTCGCAAAAACACTAAATCCGAGTGTTGGGGTGAACTGCATTATTTGTCCTCCAGGTAAGCACCCTGAGAATTTGTGGTGTAAATGGGAATTTATCCTGCGTAAGTGAGCTTTAACTGATCATGCTTTGGTTTTAGAGTTTCGATATTCCTCAATGGTTTTCTGTAACGTCCTTTTTGCTAGGCAGGCGCAGTGGATTTTCTGTTTTGGTATGCCTTCGAGGAAACTAACTATGTCTTCCTCTGTTATTTTTTCTGCTTCTTCCAAGGTTTTTTCCTTCACCATTTCCATTAGGGCTGATCCTGACGAAAAGGCTCCTGCACAGCCTATTGCTTGGAATTTCGCGTCTTCTATTACGTTAGATTTGATTTTTAGGTAGATTTCCATGGAGTCACCACATGGCCCAGTGTAGGCTAGGTGAGCACTCGGGTTTTCTACGTGTCCAACATTCACTTTTTTCATAAAGTATCTTATTGCTTTCTTCGAGTACCCTGATTTCTCCAGTAATCTTCTAACTTCACTCATAGTACTCCCTTGACCGACGGTATTCATTTGTTTTCCTCATATTAACTTTTTTTGCTTTTTCGCAGACACAAAATTTGATATTCTTACACCAACGAGCCGTATCTTCCTACCTGACCTGAGATAATCCTGTATAAGCTGCTTCACAATCTTCTGTAAGTCTTGCAGACGATCGGTTGCAAAGAGCAAAGTTTTCCCATGTGTGTGGGTTTCAAAGTTTTCGTAACGCACTTTAACTGTAACAGTTTTGAAAAAGAGGTTCTGCTTCACCGCATCCTTGTATACCTCTTCTGAAAGTTTATCTAAAGTGTGATGGATGAGCATGTGATCCGCAGTATCTTCTTCAAAGGTTAAATCACGACTGATGGATTTGACTTCTCTTCTTTCCTCAACTTTACTCCTGTCAATTCCATGTGCCATCAAATAAAGTTGAGCACCCATCACACCGAAGGCTTCCGTCAGCACCGTAGGATCATAATTGGCCAAGTCTCCAATAGTTTTTATTCCCATTCTCTTAAGTTTCTGCTCAGTCTTCTGCCCAACCCACAAGAGCTTACGCACAGGCAATGGCCCCAGAAACTTTTCAACATCTTCCTCTTTAACAACTACTAGGCCATCTGGCTTCTGAAAGTCGCTGGCTATTTTTGCCACAAGCTTGTTTGGGCCTATGCCTATTGAGCATACAAGCCCCTCTTTCTCTATGATTTCTCTTTTTATGTGGCGTGCCAGAACTTCAGCTTCATCATAATTCTTCGTTCTGGAGGTTACGTCAAGAAAAGCTTCATCTATTCCCCACTGCTCGAATTTATCGCCATGTTCCAGCAGTATGTCCATTATCTTAATTGAGACCTTTGCGTAAAGTTCATGGTTAACCGGCTGGTAGATAGCTTCTGGACAAAGCTTCCAAGCTCTTGAAATAGGCATGCCCGATTTAACACCAAACTTTCTCGCCTCATAATTGCAAGTGCTGACGACGCCCCTTCCCTTTCCTTCTTTAGGGTTGGCTCCTACAACAACTGGTTTACCCTTGAATTCTGGATGTTCTCTTTCCTCAATTGCTGTGAAGAAATGATCCATATCTACATGAAGTATTATCCTGTCTTTTCCGCTCATAATTTCCTTTTTCCATAGATGCCGTTTCTTGATAACTTGATGGTTATTTTGATTTGAACTTATCGGAACAAATGTGTACGAGATTGAGCTTATGTTTAGTTTTGCTAAGGATTCTCTGTTCATAATCCTTAATGCTGCCCTGTTGATGATAGTAGAGGCAATGGAGGAAAGCATAGATGAAAGTATTTTCAAAAGATGATGCTCAACAGGTTGTAGTTGACTTCCTTAGAAAGGAAAGGAACACAGAGGAGATAGCTGTTGCTTCAGTTGAGCAGAAAGATGGTGTTTGGATAATTGATGGTACGTGTCCCATAAATTTGGAAGGGCATCCATGGACTGAAAGATTCGAAGTTATTATCGATCGAAAAGGGAAAATAAAATCCATGGACTTTACGTTGCTTTAGACGACTCAGTGTTCAAGTTTCAGTTTGCCGTCTCTAATTGTGTAAAGCGTATCTGCTATCTCAACTATTTTTTCATCATGTGTTGCTATGATAACAGTAGTTTTGTGGTTTCTGTTTATGTCATAAAGCAAACCGATTATTTCTTTAGCTGTTTTTGAATCAAGCTCGCCTGTAGGTTCATCAGCAACTATCACTTCGGAGTCGTTGGCCAAGGCCCTTGCTATGGCTACTCGTTGCATCTCGCCTATGCTTAGCTCTTTCGGCCTATGGTAAAGCCTATTGCGTAAACCAACATTTTCAAGCAGCCTCCCAGCTTTTTCTCTTTGCTCTTTTTGTGACTTGCCAGCTAAAAACATGGGCAACTCCACATTCTCCAATGCGCTGAGCGTTGGCAACAAATTGAATGTTTGAAATACAAAGCCAATTCGGAAAAGCCTTATTTTTCTTAGCTCACCGTTCCCTAAGAGTGAAGCATCCATGTCATCAATGAATATTTTTCCGTAGGTTGGCTGATCATTTAACCCAATAAGGTTCAGGAATGTTGATTTTCCAGACCCTGAAGGCCCAACGATCGCTATGAATTCTGCCTCATTGATTTCCAAGTTAATCATGCTGACTGCGGTTATTTTCGATGAACCTACACGAAATTTACGCGTCAAGTCTTCTGTTTTAATTCTCATTAGTATTCAGCTCTCAAAACTTCTGTAATGTTCATTCTTGTTGCTGCTATGGATGGTATGACCCCTGCAATGCAGCTTACTGTTACTGTGGATACTAAAATCTGAAGCATAAAGGACAATGGAACGACTTCAAAGACTCCAGGAAAGAACAATGTGATCGGGATACCAGTATATGTGCTGCCTAGCCATAATGCGCCGATTGTGCCGAATACCAATCCAATGAGGCCGCCAAATAATCCTATGAGAAAGGTTTCAGTCATAACTACCCGGACGATAAAGCCTCTAGACGCTCCGATTGCAATTAAAGTTGCGAAGTCCTTCCTTCTTTCAGAGACATTCATTACAGCTACCACTGTCACAAGCACCATGCTTAGGAAGAAAAGAACGCTTTTTATCCCCCTATTCCATGTTTCAACTTGGCTGAGTATAGGTTCAGTCAACTCGTTTCTCTCATGATCTGACAAAGCCATTACATAGCTAATTTCTTTCTCAATTCTATCAGATAGCTCGTTCTCATCTGCCTTTTCATCTGGCGTAACGATCACCATGTTGACTTGCATAGGATATCTAAATGTTTCTTGAGCCAGTTTAAGCGGCATTATTACTGAGCGAGATAGAAACGCAGAACGTGTTTCCATGATCCCTGAAACTTCTAATTCATGTTTTTCTATTTCAATTGTTGAGCCAACGGTCACATTGTACTGGCCAGCTAAAGAAGGTCCTACTACAACTCTGCTGTCAGATTCTGCTGAAGGCCAACTTCCATTTTTCAATGTTGTTGAACCTACTAGCACTGACCAGTTTCCGGCAGGTATTCCAATTGTAACGTCAAACGGAAAAGGTTGAGTTCCTTCGCTCTCCAGTTTGAAGTTGAGATTGAACAGCATTGGCACAACTGTTTCAACTGT
>DAOVQA010000194.1:0-2555 GCA_030628925.1 Candidatus Bathyarchaeota archaeon
AAGTTTCACATGTGGAAACAGTGCCATTATTTTTCAAAACTTTTCCAGACGGAGAATCCTACATTCGGTTCGGTGTAGAATCTTTTCAGGATGAAGACGTTGTAATAGTGCAAACCACACGTCCACCTCAAGATCAGAGGCTTATCCAGCTTCTACTTATGGCTGATAATGCTCAAGAGATGAAAGCAAGGAGCATAACAGCGGTGGTGCCCTACTTTGCCTATAGCCGTCAGGACAAACGGTTCTTGTCTGGTGAAGTTTTCAGTGTAAGAACCATTGTGAAACTGCTTAAAGCCTGCGGCGTTAACAGGGTAATTACTGTGAATGCTCATAGTCCTAGGGTGTTAGAGTCTTTTCATGTTCCTGTTGAAGACTTGTCTGCCATTCCCCTTTTGGCAGAGTATTTCACGGTAAAAGGTTTAGTGGAGAACCCTGTTTCGCTGTCTCTTGGCAAAAAGGCTTCGAGTGTGGCAGCGGAGGCTGACAGTGTTTTGAAGGGCGGGTTTGACTACATTTCAACTAGAAGAGATGTGACAACTGGAAATGTCAGATTAGAAGAGAAGGAGCTGATGATTAAAAATCGTGATGTAATAATATTTGACGATATTATAAGCAGCGGTGGAACCATGGCAAAAGCTGTGAAATTCGCGAAAGAACAAAGGGCAATGAAGGTTTATGTAGCCTGTGTACATCCGCTGCTTATAGGTGACGCCCAAAAAAGCATTCTGGAAAATGGAGCTGAAGATATAATAGGTACAGACAGCGTTCCAAGCTCAGTAAGCAAGGTTTCTATCGCTCCGTTGATAAGCAAAGCTTTAGCTCGGTAAAGGAGCATAGAAGTGGTTCAGCTTTTCTTTCTGCTTTCCGGTGAGCATGAAACTCTGCCAGTTTCAGAGTTAAAGGCGATACTTGAAGCAGAGGACTATCCGTACGAGGTTTTGGAGAAGCTTGACCAAGTGTTAAGGCTTAAAGCAGGCTTGAACTGTGTTGAAGCTGTGAGGCGTAGGTCAGCATTTACAAGGATTTGTGGGTTAGAACTGTTCAAGTGCAAGGCGGAAATAAATGAAATAGTGAAGTCTGCACGGTGCTTGAACTTGGATGAGGTTTTAAGGGAGAGTGAAAGCTTTGCGGTGCGTGTGAAACACGTGAAAAGGTATGCTTCCGAAATTGATGGAATGATCCTTGAGAGAAGACTCGGCGGAGTAGTGCTGAGCAAAGCAAAGGCTAGGGTGAATTTGAAAAATCCTGAAAAGACCTTCATAGGAATTCTGACAAACGGGTATTTCATTTTTGGAGTGAAACTTGCTGAGATCTTGCCGAAACCATTTGTTGAGAGATGTCCGGCGAAAAAACCTTTTTTTCATCCTTCAGCGATGCAAGCCAAGCTTGCGAGGTGCATGGTGAATCTGGCTAGACCTAAGGCTGGAGACTTGGTTCTTGACCCGTTTTGTGGAACTGGGGGTATGCTTGTTGAGGCAGCGCTTATTGGCTGTCGAGTCTTAGGTTCGGACATTAAAAGGCGGATGGCAAAAGGAACGGTTAGAAACTTGGCTTACTTTAATATAACGTCGGAAGGTGTTGTTGTTGCGGATGCGCGACGCCTGCCGATGATGGAGGTTGACTGTGTTGTGACTGATCCGCCTTATGGTAGGTCTGCAACTACTGTGAAACGGACAACAAGGCAGATAATTGAGGAAGTTTTAACGAGTGCTCGTGAATTGTTAGGTAAGGGGCGGTTGATCTGCATGGCTGCACCTAAAATGTTGAGCCTTGGTCGTATGGGTGTGGCTTTGGGGTATAAACATTTAGAATCCCATTTCGTTTATGTTCATAGAAGCTTAACAAGAGAGATAGCTGTATTTGAAAA
The DNA here is from genome assembly GCA_030628925.1 of Candidatus Bathyarchaeota archaeon. Classification (GTDB taxonomy): domain Archaea; phylum Thermoproteota; class Bathyarchaeia; order Bathyarchaeales; family Bathycorpusculaceae; genus SOJA01. The sequence continues at coordinate 1,868 of DAOVQA010000194.1, forward strand.
GGTGTGAGAACATGAGTATACGTGTGATTTTTCTGGGAACTGCTGGAAGTGTTCCAACACCCGAAAGAAGCTTACCAGCCATACTCGTGCAACGCAAAGCTGAACAGATAATGTTCGACTGTGGAGAAGGCGTTCAAAGACAGATGATAATGGCTAAAACGGGTTTTCATAGGAAAATGAAGATTTTTATTTCGCACTTACACGGCGATCATGTTCTCGGTTTGCCAGGACTCTTACAGACTATGGCTTTGCTGAATAGAGAAAGGAAACTTGAGGTTTATGGACCGGTGGGGATAAGGCGTTTTGTGGAAGCAATCAAGGAAACAATACAGTTTGTCTTGACTTTTCCCGTTGAAATTCACGAGGTAGAAGGCGCTGGAGTCCTCTGTGAAGAAGAGGAATATGTGGTTCAGGCTGCTTGGGCAAACCATGTAATCCCAAGTCTCGCATATGCTCTGGTAGAAAAACCAAGGCCTGGAAAGTTTTATCCGGAAAAAGCCGAAGCCTTAGGTGTTCCAGAAGGACCATTATGGTCGAAACTTCAGCGCGGACACAAAGTTAAGCTGCCAGATGGACGAGTTATAAAGCCTGAACAGGTTGTTGGGCCATCCAGACATGGAAGAAAAATCGTCTATACAGGTGACACGAGACCGTTCAAAGGATTTGTGAAGTTTGCGGCTGGTGCAGA
>DAOVQA010000018.1:0-12141 GCA_030628925.1 Candidatus Bathyarchaeota archaeon
AACAGTGAGTATGAAAAACCATTTGGGATTATGGAAAACCATATAAATCACCGAACTGCTGTTGGATTGCACAGTTGGAGAGATTATAGAGTGCCAAAATGGGGATATTCCATAACGGAAGGGGAATTAGACCCGGAAAAAACAGTTAAGGCAAGCGGAAGAGAGGTTAAAGTATCCCCTAAATCGGCGCGGGAGGTATGCAAAACAATTAAAGGAATGATGCTTACTAAAGCAAAACAGTATCTTAAGGATGTTATTGCCAAGAAGAAGCCTGTTCCCTTCTTAAGATTTAAGAAGAAGGCTGGGCATCGCCGCGGACTGGAAAAGGCTTATGCCGGTAGATATCCTGTGAAAGCAGCAAAAAACATTCTAAAGGTACTTGAAGGAGCAGAGGCTAACGCTGAATATAAAGGCTTGGATACTGAAAGACTTCGTATAATTCACACGTCAGCATATCCAGGCGTAAAAATTAAGCGATTTATGTCGCGAGCTTTTGGGAGGAGTTCACCGAAAATTGAGACTTTGTGTCATATTGAAGTAGCCTTGGAAGAACAATTGGAGACAGGAGGGGAAGTATGATGTCGGTTGTCAAGCATTTCATATCAGAATCAATAAAAAAGAATGAAATAGATGAGTTCCTCAAGAAAGAACTTATGAGGGCGGGTTATGGCGGAGTGAATATGTCAAAAACCCCTCTGGGAACGCATATAGTAATCTACGCTATGCGTCCAGGCTTAGTGATAGGCCGTGGCGGAGGGACGATAAGAGATCTTGCAAAAATTTTGGAAGAGAAGTTCAATGTTCCAAACCCTCAAATTTCTGTTTCTGAAATGGAGATTCCAGAATTAAATGCTTATGTTGTTGCCTCGCGCATAGCGTCAGCTCTGCAGAGAGGTATACATTTCAGACGCTCAGGGTATTGGGCACTGAACCAAGTTATGGAAGCTGGAGCCCTCGGCGTGGAAATAATCATAAGTGGAAAACTAAGAACCGATAGGTCGAGATATGAGAAGTTTAGAGCTGGCTACTTACCGAAATGCGGATATCCACCATTAAAATACATGCGAAAAGCTGAAGTTCACGTTCAACTAAAACCAGGTACGCTTGGCGTGAAAGTTAGAATAATGCCTCCAGATGCAGAGTTCCCGGACAGACCCAAAATAGTTGAAAGCCTTCCAGAAGCAGAAGCGGAGCCAGAGACAGAAGCGGAAGAAGAAACATCTACTGAAAAAGCTGAAGAACCTAAAGAAACAAGCAGAGAGGAGGCAGCCAAGTAAATGCCAATATTACGGGTCAAAGAAATACGTGACATGTCTTCTGAAGAAAAAATGAAAAGGCTACATGAACTTAGAACAGACCTTCTCAGATTAAAGACTATGATAAAGGCAGGAGGAACAATAGAAAATCCAGCTAGGATAAAGGAGCTGCATAAAGCAATTGCCCGAATACTGACCATTGAGCACGAAAGAAAACTTGGACTTGCAGAAGGGAAGACTAGAAGGAAGAAAAGGAAATGAAAGTGAGGCCGAACGTAATATGCTCCGAATTCATCGGAACAAAAGCTACAGTTGCAGAAAGTAGCCATCAAGGATATGTAGGAATCTCTGGCAGGATTATAGATGAAACAAAAAACACGTTTGTAATTCTGCATAAGGGAGAACAAAAAAGAATCATAAAAAATTCAGCTGTTTTTCACTTCGAATTATTTGGTGGAACAGTTGTTGAAATTGACGGTAAACTTCTTGTAAAACGACCGGAAGACCGCCTTAAAAAACGTATTAGGAGATTATGGTAATGTCACTAATCTTCAAAAAGCCGAAGAAAACATGTACTGACAGAAACTGTCCATTCCATGGTGATCTCTCAATAAGGGGCCGAGTCTTAGAAGGAGTGGTTGTCAGCGCAAGAATGGATAAAACAGTCACAGTGAAACGTGATTATCTCAAATATGTTCCAAAGTTCAAGAGATATGAGCGAAAACACAGTCGCATCCCATGCCACAATCCACCGTGCATAAACGCAAAGGAAGGAAACCACGTTAAAATAGCTGAATGCCGCCCAATAAGCAAAACAGTCTCATTTGTCGTCGTTGAGAAAATGGAGGAAAAGTGAAGTGGCTGCAAGGGCAAAAATGAGAGCATTAGTTGCTAAAGGAATGATTGGGCAAAGACCGAAAACCTCCAGAGGACTGCCAGTTAGCTCAGTTCTGAAATGTGCAGATAACTCCGGAGCCAAAGAACTAAGGCTAATCCAGGTTATGGGTTACAAAGGACGTTTACGACGTGTTCCATCAGCTGCAGTAGGCGACAGGATAACCGTTTCAGTTAAACGTGGAACGCCAGACATGAGAAAGAAAATCTTTCAAGCAGTAGTTGTAAGACAAAGAAAACCCTACCGAAGGGTTGACGGTATCTGGATTCAATTCGAAGATAACGCTGCAGTAGTGATAACCCCAGATGGAGAAATGAAGGGATCAGAAGTTCGTGGACCAGTTGCAAAAGAGGCTGCTGAAAGATGGCCAAGAATAGCAAGTGCAGCCAGCATAATAGTATAGGAGGCAGAACATGAAAGCAATGAAACCCGTAACGAAACCAACGAAACAAAGAAAAATGCTTTTCCAAGCACCAGACCACATACGCTACAAACATTTCGCAGCACCACTTTCACCGGAACTAAGAGCTTCGCATGGGGTGAGAACACTGCCAGCCAGAAGTGGAGATACTATCAACATAATGCGAGGAGACCACAAGGGATTCGAAGGGAAGGTCACCCGGATAGATAGAAAAAAATACAAGATTTACATTGAAGGATTGACGCGAGAAAAAGTTGATGGAACCACAATATTTGTTCCCATTCACCCTTCAAAGGTTATGATAACAAAATTAAACCTCGAAGATAAATGGCGAAAGCAGGTTTTAGAAAGGAAAAGAAAAGCTTACAAAACAACTAAGGTTGCAGAGACACCTCTCTCAAAAAAGGTTGCGGAAACAAAAGAAACATTGAAAGAGGAAATACCGAAAAAGAAACCGAAAAGAAGGAAAAAGAAAGTAACTGAAAAGCCAGCAAAAAAGAAAGTAGAAGTAAAACTTAAAAAACGGAAAAAGACGAAGAGAACTAGGAAAAAGAAGACCGAAAAAACCAGAAAGGAAGAGAAGCCGAAAGCTGAAAAAACAAGGGTAGGACGCAAGACAACCAAGAAAACCAAAGGAGGGAAATGATTTAGGTAGCAAAGGAGGATCCACAGGGTTAAAACGCAAACCCGCACCAAGGTTCTGGCCAATCCATAGAAAAGAGTTCTTCTGGGTTGTGAAGCCTTCCCCTGGACCGCATTCTCTTGAAAACTGTCTACCCTTAGCCATAGTCCTACGTGACATTCTCAAGTTTGCTAAAACAAGGAAAGAGGCTAAAATAATAGTTTCGCAAGGAAAGGTATATGTTGATGGCAAGGTCAGGCGAGAAGATGACTTCCCAGTGGGCTTAATGGATGTCATTTCCCTGTTAGAAATCGACAAGGCCTTTCGTGTGGTGCCCTCCAGCAAAGGCTTAATCCTTCATTCGATAAACACGAAAGAATCAAGCTTTAAGCTGTGCAGAATAGAAAACAAAAAAGTTGTTAGAAACGGACATATACAACTCAACCTACATGACGGCTCAAATATAGTCATGAAGGTTGCTGACCCAAAAAACCCACAAGAGGACACATATGGAACCCTAGACACTGTGAAAATAAGATTGCCAGAAAGAGAAATCGTAGAACAGATAAAAATGAAAGAAAAAGGCTTTGCAATAATAACAAGTGGTAAAAACATCGGAAAACATGGCAAGATAATTGAAATAGAAAAAACGAAGGGGAAGAAGCGTAGGAACACCATTGTAACGATCGAAGACGAAAAAGGAAATCGTTATCAAACAATCTTGAATTTCGTTTTTGCGATAGGTGAAGAACACCCATTAATATCTATGCCGGAGGAAGCTCAGATTGTCTGAAAATGAAATACTGACGAGATGGGAAGAACACCCCATGCTTAAGCCGAAAATCGAAAAAGTCGTTGTTAACATCAGCGTTGGAAAGTCCGGGGAACCTCTGGAAAAAGCCACAAAAGTTCTGAAAGAGTTGACAGGTCAAAATCCGTGTAAGAGAAATGCCAAGCAAACTATTAGAGAGTTTGGAATACGAAAAGGTGAACCAATAGCATGTATTGTAACGCTTAGAAAACAGAAGGCAATAGAATTCCTGAAAAAGGTTTTGCCAGTTGTTGACAACAAAATCTCTAGGAGGAGCTTCGACAAGCATGGTAACTTCTCATTCGGCATAAAAGAACACATAGAAATTCGTGGAGTAAGATATGAGCCTGAAATTGGCATATTCGGTATGGATGTTTGCGTTTCCCTCAGTCGTCCTGGGTATCGAGTAAGAAAGAGGCGGAGAGAAAAAGCGAGAATTGGTTCAAAGCATATCTTAACACCAGAAGAAGCCTTGGTGTTCATTAAAGATTCCTTAAGCGTTGAAATAGTATAACTGTTGGGGCGATTCATGTGGGCAAGAAGAAACCTAAAAAGGAAAGAAAATATGGCAAAGGAACAAGACGATGTATTAGATGTGGGTCTTATGGACCTATTATTCGACGTTATAATTTATATTTATGTCGGCGATGTTTTAGGGAAGTAGCAAGAAGCCTTGGTTTCAGGAAGTATGAATAACGGGGAAGATAAGATGGATACTCTGGCAAATGGTTTAACAACAATCATAAACAACGAGATGCGTAACAAACGTGAGTGCATAATCAATCCAGCCTCGAAACTTTTAGGCAGGGTTCTCAGGATTATGCAGTTGAACGGTTATATTGGAGAATTCGAATTCATTGATGATACGCGCTCCGGAAAGTTTAAGGTGCAGCTATTGGGAAGAATAAACAAATGCGGAGCTATCAGACCACGTTTCCCAGTTAAAGTAGATGAATTTGAAGAATGGGAGAAGAGGTTCCTTCCCTCAAGAAATGTAGGCATACTAATTGTGTCAACACCGAGGGGAGTGCTCTCTCACAAAAATGCGAAGGAAAAACACGTCGGAGGTAGGTTACTAGCACTCGCTTATTAAAAAAGGTGCCTTGAATGCGAACCGTAGAAGTCTCCAAAACTATTCAGATCCCGGATAATGTAGAGATATCAGTAGATGGACGTAAAGTCACAGTTAAAGGTGAAAAGGGAGCATTAACTCGTGACTTCTCTCACGCTCCAATTTCAATCAAACTCGAAGGGAAAACCGTTCGTATTTGGGCTGAGTGGCCAAGAAAAAAAGAGGCGGCCCTCGTAGGCACCCTTTATTCACACATTCAGAACATGATTACCGGAGTTAGGCAGGGTTTCACGTGTAAACTAAAAATAGTGTTCTCACACTTCCCAATATCAGTTAAAGTTAAGGATAAAACCATTCTAATTGAAAATTTTACAGGTGAACGAAGCCCAAGAAAAGTTAGGATAATGGGTGATGTTCAAGTTAAGGTTCTAAGCGAAGATGTAATCGTTCAAGGCATAAATCTTGAAGAAGTAAGGCAAACCGCAGCAAATATTGAACAAGGAACCAAGGTGAAAAGAAAAGATCCCCGTGTTTTCTTAGACGGCATATATGTTAATGAAAAAAGCGAAGGGATGGAAGAATGATGGAGCAAGACACAGCTACTTTGCAAAAAGCGCTGAAACTGAGGAAACGCATGAAAAAGAAGAAACATGAATTCGTCAGACAGGAAAGCTGGCGGTACAAGCGTTTACACGAAAACTGGCGTAGACCGAGAGGAATAGACAACAAAATGCGAAGGAAAATTAAGGGTTGGCCGCCTACCGTAAGCGTTGGATACAGAGGGCCAAAAGCTGCAAGAGGTCTCCATCCATCAGGCTACAAAGATGTTCTCACATATAATGTTGCAGAGCTTGAAAAAATCAATCCGAAAACTCAAGCCATAAGAATTGCACACACAGTTGGCAAAAGAAAAAGAGCTAGAATTCTTGTTGAAGCAAGAAAAAAGAAGATAAAAATTCTGAACTTCAAAGAAGTCAGGGAAGTAACTAGAGAAGAAGAGAAGGAGCTAGTGGAAGAAGAAAAACCTGAGGAAAAGGAAGAAGAGAAGAAAGCATCAGAAAGAGACAAAACAAAACACAAGCAAAAGACGACTAAAAAACGTAGAAGGAGAACTGAAAAACGATGACAAATCTTAAAAGCCAGAGGCGTCTGGCAGCACAGATACTGAAAGTTGGACAGAATCGAGTATGGATAAATCCTGAACGGATAGATGATGTAGAAGTAGCTATAACCAGAGAGGAAATCCGGAAACTAATTCATGAAGGTGTTGTTAAACGGTTACCAGAAAAAGGTGTAAGCCGCGTAAGAGCACGCATTCTGCATGAAAAGAAAAAGAAGGGACGAAGACGTGGACCCGGCAGCAGAGGCAGTTCAGCCCACGCAAAAATCTCCAAGAAAAAAGCCTGGATGAACAAGATTCGAGCCTTAAGAAGGAGACTCCGTGAACTAAAAGCCAACAGAACAATCACTGAAAACGCGTATCGGAGAATGTATAATATCGCAAGTAGCGGAAGGTTTGGATCCATTGCCGACATGGAGCGATACTTGAAGACGCATGAACTCTGGAGGAAACATTGATGGCAAAAGGTCCACGTTATTGTGTTCCATTCCGAAGAAGAAGAAAAGGAAAAACAGATTACCACGCAAGAAAAGCATTGTTGCTGTCCGGAAAACCACGCTTAGTAACCCGCAACTCACTCAAGAGCATAACTGTTCAAATAATTGTGGCTAAACCTCAAGGAGATGAGGTGATAGCTTCAGCACATAGCAAGGAGTTAAGTAGACACTATGGGTGGAAAGCTCCGACAGGAAACATTCCGGCATCCTACTTAACCGGTCTTCTTTGCGGGTTGAAAGCTAAGGCAAAAGGTGTAGAGGAAGCAGTATTAGACATAGGATTGAGTCCCCCTACAAAGAACGGAGTTTTTGCAGCGTTAAAGGGTGTTCTAGACGCTGGAGTGAATGTGCCACATGATGAAGAGATCCTCCCAGATGAAGAAAGAATAAAAGGCGAGCACATTGCAAAGTATGCGGAAATTCTAGCCTCTAATCCTGAAGAATATCAGAGTAGATTCTCGAAATACTTGAAGCAAAAGCTTCGCCCAGAAAAATTTCCTAAACATTTTGCAAAAGTTGAAAAGGAGATAACTACATCGCTCAACGGAGGTAAAAAGACTTGAGACGTCGTAGAAGAAAGTATTCACGAAGGAAATCAGTAAACCTTGAGGAATGGATTCCCAGAACACGTCTTGGCAAGATGATCAAAGAAGGTAGAATTGCATCCATTGAAGAGATTTTTATGGAAGGCTTAAGGATACGTGAACCGCAAATTGTTGATGCTTTACTTCCAGATCTTCAAGAAGAGGTCATAGACATAAATCTGGTTCAAAAGCAAACGGATGCTGGTGAAAAATCAAGGTTCAAGGCAATAGTCGCAGTTGGAAACAGGGACGGCTACATTGGATTAGGGTCTGGAAAAACAGGACAGGTACGGGCAGCCATAGAAAAGGCTGCAGTGGATGCGCGTCTAAACATAATTCCAGTTAGGAGGGGCTGTGGCAGCTGGGAATGCAGATGTGGAAAAGCACATTCAGTGCAGTTTCAAGTTGAAGGTAAATGTGGTGGCGTAAAAATCGTTGTTCTCCCTGGCCCGAGAGGTTTAGGTCTTGTAGCAAACGAAGTGGCAAGAGTCATCCTTGGACTCGCGGGTATAAAAGACTGTTGGACAAGAAGTTACGGCTCAACGAGGACTGTTCCATCTTTTGCATACGCCGTTTTCGACGCGCTAAAGAGAACTTACAGTCTTATAACTCCAGCGGATTGGGTGAGGTAAGTGGTTGATAGGGCGAAAGAACGTAGATGCATAGTGGCCGTGAGAATCCGCGGTGTAATTAGGGCTTCACGTAAAGCCAGGGAAACCCTTCAAATGCTTAACTTGAAACGGAACAACTATGCGGTTCTAATTGATAACCGTCCCGCTTTCATTGGAATGTTAAAAACGGCGCAGAACTTTGTCACTTGGGGTGAAGCTTCAAAGGAAATTGTAGGCATGATAATAAATAAAAGGGGAAGACTTGCTGGGAACAAGAAGCTAACAGATGAATATGCCCAAAAAAGCGGTTACAAATCCATGGAAGAGCTTACAGAAACGATCTTCAACTGCCACATTGAATATTGGAAACTTCCTAGCGTGCAACCTGTCTTCAGGCTGCATCCTCCAACTAAGGGCTTCAAAGGAAAGGTGAAAAAAGCCTATGGTATGGGAGGCGAGCTTGGATACCGTGGAGAAAAAATCAATAAACTCATAGAGCGGATGACCTGAACTGCGGTTATAAACACTTTTGTTTGCGATACATTTTATAGTCACTTTTTAGATGCCATGTTATCCAAGGAGAAGGTAGTTTGAGCGCGAAGTGGCGGAGATACGGAAAACGTTCAAAACGATTTCACATTTCCAGAGATTTCGATACAGTTAAGGATGAAAAAATTACTAGTTCATTCCGAACTAGAAATCTGAGAACTAAAAGAGGGACGCACCCCTACAAATATAGCCCTCTTAAGGCTTGTAGACGAAGAAGATGGAAGGATCCTGAACGTCTGGTTGATGTCTTTGAGGAAAAGGATAAAATAATAGTTGTCGCTGAATTTGCAGGATTCAAAAAGGAGAACCTGAAAATCCATGTGGAAAATCAACGATTAATCCTGTCTGCTGAGGCTTCAGATCGGAAATACCGTAAAAGTTTAAGTCTTCCCAAAAGAGTAATTCCAAGCACCATGAGCACATCATATAAGAACGGTGTGCTTGAAATACAATTTGACAAATCCTTTGAGAAGAAAGCTATCGACAAGGTAGTTAGCTGAAATGCCGCATAAAATTCGAAAGATCAGAAAGCAACGTGGCTCAAGAACTCATGGCTGGGGTAGAGTGGGGCAACACAGAGCAGGAGGATCAAGAGGGGGACATGGAAAGGCAGGGTTCAAAAAACACAAATGGACGTACGTGATAAAATATGAACCCGACTACTTCGGAAAAAAAGGTTTTACATCACCTAAAAGTCTAAGAAGAAAAGTGAACATCATAAATGTTGGCGTACTCGATGAAATGGCTGAAAAGCTCTCAACAAAAAAGGAAACAGGCGAGTTCTTTATAGACTTGGAAAGCCTCGGCTACACAAAAATTCTAGGCACAGGCAACGTTACAAAACCACTAGTTGTAAAAGTGCCGTCTTGTTCAAAAGTTGCAGCTGAAAAAATAAAAGAAGCTGGCGGACAAATCTTAATAAGATCTGAAGAGCTGAAGAGTAGCGGATAACCTATGGCTGGTAGATTTCTAGGTCTATTCAAACCTATCGCTCGATTTATTCCGGAAATTAAACCTCCGGAGCGGAAAGTAGGATTTAATGAGAAACTCTTTTGGACGGGGCTTGTACTCGTTATCTATTTGGTGATGTCCGAAACTCCATTAGTGGGTTTACCGCCTACAACGCTTCAAGAACTTGGTCCTCTTGCAGTAATTTTTGCTTCAAGCCGCGGCCGCCTAACGGAGCTTGGTATAGGTCCAATAGTTACGGCGGGAATAATATTGCAGCTTCTGGTAGGAGCTGACATGGTAGAAGCTGACATGTCAAGAGCTGAGGATAGAGGCTTATTCACAACAGCCAGCAAAGTCTTCTCCATAATTCTCACAGGAGTTCAAGCATTTGCTTACATAATTGGCGGAATGTACGGGACATTGTCAGGGACATCCACTATACTTATTTTTCTGCAGCTTTTAGCATCAGGAATGATTATCCTGATGTTAGATGAGCTTGTACAAAAAGGCTGGGGATTCGGCAGCGGAATAAGTCTGTTTATCGTCGCTGGTGTTGCACAGCAAATATTCTGGCAGTGTTTTAGTCCTCCAACTGGTTTGTTCGTTGGAAGTCTTGCAACCGTGCTAGCTGGCACCGAGTCAATAATGTCCTGGGTATTTGGGAAGGGCGTATATCCATCTCTACTAGGATTCATAGCTACAATCGCTGCTTTTCTAGTGATTATGTACATGGAGGGGGTGAGAGTTGAGTTACCCTTGTCATATGCTGGTTACAGAGGCTTCAGAAGTCGATATCCAATAAAACTCTTGTACGTTTCCAATCTTCCAGTAATCTTTGCCTCCGCTCTTTTCGCTAACGTATATCTCTTCTCACAAATTTTCTGGAGCATGAACGGTCAGCCTCCTCCAGGACGAAACTTTTGGCTTGATATTCTGGGACAGTTCAAATGGATTGGAGAAGGCGCCGAAAGCAGCCTTCAACCAGTAGGGGGGCTCGTATATTATGTGCTTTCCCCACGTAGTTTTACAGGTGTGATGGCGGATCCTGTGAAGGCTTTTGTCTATCTTGGGATTCTTGTTGCTTTTTCCGTTATTTTCTCGTTGACATGGCTAGAAGTTGGCGGCTTAGGCCCGTCAACAGTAGCCAAGCAACTTGTAGGTGCTGGTATGATGATTCCGGGGTATAGGCGATCTGGAAAGGCTGTTGAATCTATTCTTAAACGTTATATTCCAGTAGTCACGATTCTAGGAGGGGTAATTGTAGGGTTGATTGCTGGTGTTTCAGACTTCTTCGGGGTTTTTGGTTCAGGAATGGGTATCCTGCTTTCTGTGGGCATAGTTTATCAGTATTATGAGATGTTAGTACGGGAAAAAGCTGCTGAAATGTATCCTGCTTTTAGGAAGGTGTTCGGAGGTTAAAAGATGAATAGAACAGTTATAGCCACTATTATAGCAACAAAAACCTTGGAGGGTGTGTAAAATGGATATGTCAGTTTTTTTGGTTATTCCATTTTCCACTATCTTCATACTGCTATTAGCTGCCACTGTCTCCTTATTAACATCCCTAGCGAATCGCCTTTTAACAAACCCGGAAAAATCCAAGGCTTGGAGAAAGGAAATTGCTGATTGGAATACGAAATTACGTGAAGCCAAACGTGAAAAAGACAAGAAACGCACAGAGAAACTTATGAAGAAGCAACAGCACATTCTCCAGCTTCAATCCAAGATGATGTGGCAATCAATGAAAGTGATGGTGCTCTTTATAGTTCCACTCTTCTTAATCTGGCGGTTTTTAGGAGGATTCTATACTTCAGCTGAGGGACCGGTTTCCGTTGCTTATTTTCCGGGGATTGGACCAATAATCTCTATTCCGTTGCTTGGCAATATGGTTTCTCTCTTCTGGTGGTATATGCTGTGTTCTTTCCTTTTCGGAACGCTGTTTTCCCACTTGTTTGGATTAGTACCTATGGAGTGATTAGAAATGCCTAGACCTAGTAAACGTGTGAGAAGTAAAAAACGTGTGTATAAAACCTTGCCTGGCGGACGTAAGACAATTCATTACAAACGAAGGGTTAGCTTTTCAGTGTGCTGCAGCGTTTGCGGTCGACCCATAAGTGGAGCCCCACATCTCTCTGTATCGGAGACACGTAAACTGAGCCGTACTCAAAGAAGGGTATGGCGTCCATATGGGGGACAATTATGTCCAAAGTGCCTTAAATCTGCCCTAAAGCAAACTGCAAGAACTCTCTAAATCTGATTGAGGTTTTCCAAAATAATGGCTAAAGAATCGGTAGTGATTTGCATTTGTGGGGTGGCTGGAAGCGGAAAAAGCACAATAGCAAAAAGACTAGCTGAAAAATACGGCCTTAAATATTATTCAGGCGGAGACGCATTAAAAGCATTCGCGATAGAAGAAGGCTACCCACCTCTGAAACATGGGTGGTGGGAAAGTAAAGAGGGCATGCGCTTCCTGGAAAGAAGAAGCAAAAACCCTAAATTCGACCAAACTGTTGATAAAAAATTTCTAGAGCTGGCACTGCAAGGCAACATAGTCCTAGACAGCTGGACCATGCCGTGGCTTCTTCAAAAAGGCTTTAAAATATGGTTAGCAGCGTGTCCAGAGAAAAGAGCAGAGAGAATAGCTGGGAGAGATGGTTTAAGCGTTAAAGAAGCTTTAGAGGCATTGGAGGGTAAGGAGGAGACGACGAAGGCTATCTTCAAGAAGCTCTACGGCTTTAGTTTAGGAGAAGAC
>DAOVQA010000071.1:0-5964 GCA_030628925.1 Candidatus Bathyarchaeota archaeon
GATTTTCCTGAACCGTTGGGTCCGCAGACCAAGTTTACGCCTGATTCAAAGGGTACCCTAGCATATTCGTAGCTCATGAAATTTTCTAGGATTACCTCTTGAATCAGCATGGAAGTAGCTGCCTCTCGTAGCGTAGTAATAGAGTTAAGGACTCCTTATTAAAACAATTAGGCTAAATATGTGTTGAAGAAGTCTTATCTTATATTTCAGTTCAAGGGTAGAAGTTGCACGAAAACTGTATAGTTGTTTGGAGAGATGAAAAAAAGTTGGCGGCGGAATTTGCAACAAAGGTTGTTTGTGTTCATCATGGACTCGGGGAAGATTGCAATGCAAGTACAATGCTGTATGTTAAGATTGTGTGGTTAAAACTAACGCTGTAAGAGCGCTTGATAGCCCTCAATGGCATACGGATTTGCGGAAGGTGTAAGCCCTACGTTAAGTTTACAATTTTCCACAAACTTGGAGAGTTATATTGCCGAGCTGATGGGGTTGAAAGGGTTAGGGCTCATGAAAAAAGACGAGTTTACATTAGGAGAATATGATCTTCTATGGTTGAAGTGAGTATAGACAGGGAATAGATGGATAGGAAAACCGCGGAGAAGAATAGGAATCTCAAATTTCTTAAGTGAATACTGCATACTGAAAGGCTGGGTGCTGAGCTTATGGTTGTTGCTGGAAAAATCTTTAGGCTTGTCGAGCCGCTTTCACTAGCTGAAACAGCTTCCAAGCTTGATGGATATCGCACGGAAGAGCCTTATGAGGAAGGAGATTACAGGTTTACGCTTGTGGCAGAAGTTGTTGGGCTTCTGCAGAAGAAAAACATGCTTAGAGGAGTTTACTCCCATGATCACGTGATCAATGTTTTTCATAGAGGAAAAGTCATGCCGATGCCGAGAACAGTTGAAGCCCTCTTTAGTTTTGCCGAACAGGAAGGCGCCACGCTTTTGACTATCGTCGAAAAGAAACGCTCAGCCAATTTTATGGCAAATAAGCTGAGTGAAATTGCATTTGAGGAAGTAGGAGGTATAGTTGAAGCTAGAATCTCACCTGAAACCTTAAGTGAATTCCACTTGAAGAATCGAGAAGATACGAAAATCACGTTTTTTGACAATGTTGATATTCCAAACGTGAACAAGCTTTCGCTTTATGGACCAGATTTGATAAACACTTCACTTTTCGAGGACTATAGCAAGCATGGTGACTTGTGGTATGTTGTTACAAGGTCCAAGGAATATGGCTACGTGGTTGGGTTGACAAGAGATGCTTCAGCAACGATATTTAACGTGACAGACAAAGAAAAGTATTTGGAATATGTGACAAAGGAGATTTACCCGCTGATTCTGTAGGTTTTCCATTGATATCATATCCTTGACTTCACACCTGCTAACACTTGCACCTCAGAAGAGTGTGCAGGGAATACTTGTGTGTGCGCGCTACATTGAAAGAAGCGAGAATTCAGGTGAACAATGACGTTGCATGCGCTTCTTTGGAGAATAATTTCCCACTTAGCCTACAGCCTTTTCAGAGATAGTTGATAGGCTATTATCCCTAACGCAAAGAGAATCAAACCGGAGATTGACATGTAGAGAAATTCCGGAACCACTGCTTCAAAGGGAAGATTTTTCGTCATGATGCTCTGCATTGCATAAACCAGTTTTGTGAATGGAAGAGCCTCACCGAAGATTTGAGCCGGTTCTGGCATGATAGAGAGGGGGAAGAAAGCTCCGATGAAGAACTGAAGTGGAACACTTATTAGAATCGTGATGGCATCGGCAGCCTCTACGTTTTTTGCAATGGATGATATTATCAGTCCAAGCCCTATTGCGGAAATCGCCCCGAGGAATATTGCCAAAGCAATTACAGGAATATTCCAGTAAAGATTAACTTGAAAAATAAGTATACCAGCAGCGAGCATGATAGTCGCAGATAAATAGACGATTATGAGACAGGAGATAACCTTTCCCACCAGAACAGTCATGGGAGATACTGGCGCTATAACCATTCGCTGAAAGGTTCCTTTTGTACGTTCACCTGCGATAGCCACAGAAGCGTGATTTAACCCGCTCCAAAGAAGGACAAGACCCAACGAGCCTGGAACCATGTAATCGATCCACCTTAACTGGCGTCCGGAGACATCTGCCTCACTGGTTAAAACAGTAATAGGATCAGCAAGAACCGCAGCGTACTCTTGAAAACCTGAGGGCAGTTGATTAATTGCTATTTCTTGATAATGTTTTATGAATTCCAAGATGAAGCCGAGAATGCTTTGCTGTGCGATTATGGAGCCTGTGGGATCGCTTGGGTCAGTATAAAGTTCAAGGCTGGCTTTTGTTGGAATTGGCATTCCTGAGATGTTTGTGTATTGATAAGAGAGTGCTTCTGTGAAATTGGAAGGTATAACCACGGCAATTTTGATTTGCCTTCGGCTGATATCATAGGCAGCAGTACCATTAGTGTTTTTGTCGCCATACGCACTGTATTCATAAACTGTGAAGTTAGCGTCTTTCAGATTTTGGACAAACGCGTCCCCAATTGTGCTGTTTTCAGAGATCGTGCCATTCACGTTAATCATCTCCCCGTCGAAGTTAACTATTCCAATGTGGACGCGGCTTGTTTCACTTGTGCTTTGAGTACCGAATGTGAAGCCAATTATAATCAGGAAAAACAGTGGAAAGAGCAATGTGAAGAAGATAGCGGTTTTGTTTCGTGCAATTCCAAGAAAATCCGTTCTTGCAATAGCGAATACTTGATGCATAGTTCTCTTGAGCTTCATGATTGTTCCTCCTCTTCTCTCAGGCTTCGCCCTGTGAGTAGAATAAACACATCTTCAAGAGTGACACGTGAAAGCTCAACGGATAGAATTTTTGTTCCCATAGATGAGATGGTTGATACTACGTCTGGAAGGATGTCCTCAGCTCTTTCTGTGATTATTTTCAATGTTTCCCTTTTTTCGTTTTCATCATACACCTTATAAGACCTTTCAACTCGTGAAAACTTCCTCATTGCTTCTATCAGTTGCGGAGTCATTTTGTTCGGAACTACAGTTATGGTATTTCCCATTTTGACTTTTTTGATGAGTTGACGAGGGCTGCCTAGCGCAATAACCCTGCCCTTGTTCATAATCGCCACTTGATTACATAGTTCTTCAGCTTCGTCCATCATATGTGTTGTCAGCATTATGGTTCTTCCTTCTTCGTGCAGCGTCTGAATTATCTCCCAGAGAGCCAACTTGTTTTTGGGGTCAAGTCCAGCTGTAGGTTCGTCCAGCAGCAGAACTTGAGGCTTGTGCAGAAGGGCAACAGCTATGTTAATACGGCGTTTCATGCCACCGGAGTAGGTGGAAATGCGGCGTTTTACAGCTTTTTCACCTAGTTGGGTGAAATCTAGAACTTCCCTAATTCTATTCCTAAGTTTGTCTCCTGACAACCCGTAGAGTTTTCCGAAGAAGGCAAGGTTTTCATGAGCATTCAAGTAGTCATACAAAACAATATCTTGAGGAACAACGCCGATTATTTCTTTCACTTTCATGAGATTATCTTGAATGCTGTACCCACCAACTTTGATTGCGCCTGAAGTAGGGTTTATCATCCCACAAAGCATCTTTGTAAGTGTGGACTTTCCAGCACCGTTCGGTCCTAACAACCCAAAGACTTCTCCCCTAGCAACGTTTATCGAAACATTGTCCACAGCTATGGTGTCTTCGAAACGTTTGGTCACCGAGTCTATTTCAATGGCATTCAAATTCATAGCTCCAATATTCCATTTTCTGCTATGTTTATGGGGATTAGGTTTAAATCTTTCGGCACACTATTTGAGCGATAGCGCAGTATGTAGTTAGCGATTAATAGGATTCGCCTTCCTTATAACACACAAAAGATTCCATGGCATTTTCGAAAACACGAACTTGTTGTAGAGAATTTTCCAAGTTTTATTACCCTGTATACCATGAAGTACTGTTTAGAAGGTTTGCAATAAGGGTGCAAACTATTTCCCGATGGCGTGTTTTCGCCTTTTTAAAGCTCGATGGTTCTGTATGTGCTGTCAGTGTACATCATTCAATTCTCTAAGCTTGCACTGATGGAAGATGCATAAAAAAAGGAGAGAGGATCAAGTGGAACAGAAAAAAACCATTATGTTTATTTTCCAGAATCGCATTAGCTTTTTAGCCCTTTAATAGGCTGAATGTTGGAATGCAGTAATGTATGCTGTTGAAACCAAGAATCTAACAAAGCGGTATGGAAAAACATTTGCTCTCGAAAATCTAGATTTTACCATCGACGAAAACGAGATCATGGTGCTTCTTGGACCGAACGGTTCAGGGAAAACAACTCTCCTCCTTATTCTTGCCACCGTCCTTAAATCAACATCAGGACAAGCAACTGTAATGGGTTTAGACGTAGCAGCTCAATCAACACGTGTACGCCAAATCATGGGTATATCATTTCAAGAAGCAAGAGGATTCTGGCGTCACAAACCTGCTGACATACTACGTTTTCATGCAAGTGTGTGCGGAGTCCCAAAGACAGAACGCGATACCTTAATAGAAAATGTTCTCAGAGACCTAGAACTTTGGGATGCTCGAAACAAGCTGTTTATGCACCTTTCAGGCGGACAGGCAAAGCGGTTAGAAGTTGCCAAAGTCTTCGTCCATCGCCCAAAATTCGCTATATTTGACGAGCCCAGCAGCCAAGTGGACCTACGTGGAAAAAGGAAAATCTGGGCGCAAATACTCAAGTTACGAGAAGAAGGTTCTACTATTCTCATTGCGACAAACGAAGTTCGCGAAGCAGAATACCTAGCAGACCGTGTAACTGTGCTGGACAAGGGAAAACCCGTTGTATGCGACACTGTCAGACATCTGAAAGACAGTATTACAGGTGGTGATGTGGTCGAACTTGAAATCGACACCCCACAACCCCACACTTTAAAACGAACCCTAAGCCAGATGAAAGGAACAGTCAAAATAACTAACTCAGGCGCAAACAATTTCAAAGCCTACGTGTCCATGGCAGAATCATGGGTACCAAGAATGACAGATGTGTGCTACAGAAACAAAGCCCGTATCCTCTCCATAAGAGTTACTGAACCCTCTCTAGACGATGTTTTCCTACACTTTACGGGACGAGCCTTAAGAGGAGCTTCAAATGCGTAATATGATTCGCCTCGTATGGTTCGACCTAAAAACAGAACTTAAGCCTCCGGTCTGGATAATTACGGAATGGATTATTTTCTTGGTTCAAGTCAGTGTATATGGCACGATGATTTCTCAACTTGTCACTGGAGTAGAAAATTACCATAGCTTCTTCGCGGTTGGCTTGGTGATTATGATAACTTTTGATATGGCATCCCACACTGGACGCCATTTTGTTGAACACGCCCATGAAGGACGGCTGCCTTATTTGCTCAGTCTTCCGATCTCAAGGTCAAAGCTGTTTTTGACCATTGCCTTGCAAGGAGGGACAGAGCTTGCTCTAATGCTTGCAGTTCCATTAACAGTTACTGTGATGATCATGGGAAACCTAACATTGGTCTCCGTAGCTGCTTGCGTGTTAACACTGTTCGGGCTCGGCTTCGGCGTTGCAGGCTTGATGCTGGCTTTGTCTTTCGTAGCCTTCAAATCATCTGACCTCTACACTGCAATCGTCACAGGATTAAGCACTATAATAATTCGTTTCAGCACAGTATTGTATCCATTTATATTCTTGCCTCCTCAGTATGCCTCAGCAGCTGCCTTCAGCCCTCTCACATACGGGGCAGACTTGGTTCGTTTCATCTTGGGATTTGACCCAGCTATTCTGGTAAACCCGTACTATGCAGTGAGCATATTGACTGCTCTGGCAGTCAGCACTTTAGGGTTAGGCTTAATTCTCATTCAGAGACTTGTGGAGGGGGTTAAGAGCGCATGAGCGAGATCCGTGTCATTCTTGCGATTGCACGCAATGATTTCTCCTATTTCTTCAGGAC
>DAOVQA010000130.1:0-3914 GCA_030628925.1 Candidatus Bathyarchaeota archaeon
ACACACACCAATGCAACCGCTGTCAGAGAGGAAAAGACACTGATAACACCAATTACTGTTATGAGAAGCCCAAATTCTAGGTTCATCAACTTGATCCTCTTTTAAATGTTAGAATGGTTCTTATTTCAACACTTTGATTAATAGATTTCGTAGCTTTAGCTCTTAAAAATCGTGTAAGATATGTTGAGATACTATGTTTGCAGAGAGACATCTCCGATGAAAAAACGTTTTTCAGTTCCATCTTCAAGCCTTAGAACCAAAGCACCATCATGGTCAATTTCCAAGGCTAGGCCACTCACTTCTTTGGTTTGACTGGTGGTTTTCACCCGACGACCAAGAAAACTTGCATATTTTTTCCATTTCTCCCGAATCGGATCAAATCCTTCATTTATGAAAAGCTCGTAGAGATTTTCAAGCTGTTCAAGCAAGGCTTTGAATAACTCTTCTAGCTGAACTTTTCGACCAAGTTCATTTTCAATTGAAGTGGCAACTTTCTTCAGCTGTTCTGGGAACAGCTTTTCCACACTACAGTTCGCATTAACTCCTACACCGACTACCACAAAGTTCACGTTTTTACCTGTCGTGTTCATTTCAGCCAGTATGCCGCAAATTTTCCGTCCTTTCACCAGTACATCGTTGGGCCACTTGGTCTCTGCCTTCAAGCAGAACATTTCACGTAATACCCTAGCTACGGCTAATCCAGAAACAAATGTAAGTTGAATCGTTTCTGCCGGGCAAAGGTTAGGTCTGAGGATTAGGGAAAACCATAATCCACCACTCGGAGAAAACCATTGCCTGTCAAGTCTTCCTACTCCCATTGTTTGGGTTTCTGCAATCACCACTGTTCCTTCGCATGCTCCGTACATGGCTAGCTCTTTAGCCCATTTATTCGTCGAGTCAACTTTAGGAGAATAAAAAATGGTTCTCCCGAAACTTTTAGCGCCTAAACCGTTCTGAAGCTTATTCACCCTTAGCCTTGCTGACATAATAATCTACCTTGGCAGTTTTTTCTTGTAAAGCGTAAAGACGTGGTATCCTTGTTTTAGTCCTTGTGTTTGTGAGGTTCTTGAATAGATACGCTAATATATTGACTAATAAATTATTATAGATTCTACTCAGTTTAATGGAGGAGAATGTTTGAACGGATATGCTGGTCGGATTCTTCACGTAGATTTGACAACCGGAAAAACTCGTGTTGAACCTTTGAATGAGGAATACGCGAAAAAGTATATTGGCGGAATAGGTCTCGGCATCCGATTGTTGCTTGACGAGTCTAGGCCAGGAACAGAACCATTTAGTCCAGAAAACCCGTTGATTTTAGCAACAGGACCGATATCAGGTACAATGTGGCCAACAGGTGGGAATGGGCATGCTTTCGTTTCAAAATCGCCGCAGAGTTTCGGTGTTGGCGAATCTAAATCTCACGGTTCTTTTGGTACAGAGCTGAAAAGAGCTGGATATGATGCTGTAGTTTTCAAGGGCAAAGCCGAAAAGCCAGTTTACGTGTGGATTGACGATGATTCAGTTCAGCTTTTGGATGCTTCACATTTGATGGGTAAGTCAGCAGCTGAAACAGAAGATATTATACGGGAGGATTTGGGTGACTACTATATTCGAGTTGCTGCCATAGGTTTGGCTGGAGAAAAACTTGTTCGGTTAGCCTGTATTATCAACGATAAGACTCGGGCTGCGGGAAGAACAGGTATGGGCGCCGTTATGGGTTCTAAAAACCTTAAAGCAATTGCTGTCCGTGGAACATATGACATTACTGTGGCGAAGCTAGATGAGTTTATGGAGTTCGTTAAGGAATTTCATGAAAGAATGAAAGGACCAGCCACCCAAAAATACAGAACTATGGGTACTGCAGCGAACGTGCTTGTACATAATTCCTTAGCTTGTATGCCCACAAGAAACTATAACAATGCTTCTTTTGAGGGTGCAGAGAAGGTAAGTGGAGAAACTCTGAATGAAAGATTTGTTGCGAAGATTATAGGATGTAGCTCCTGTGCAATGCGGTGCGAACATGTCTGTGTGGTTCCGGAAGGTCCATACAAAGGAACCATGACTCGGATGGAGTATGAGCCTCTTTGGGCTATGGGGCCGTACTGCGGTGTTGATCGTTTGGATGCTATCATAAAGGGAATGGATTTGTCCAACTATTACGGGGTAGATTCGATCAGTGTGGGGGTTGTAGTTGGCTTTGCTATGGATTGCTATGAAAACGGAATATTAACGGATAAAGACTTTGATGGGGTGGATGCGCGATTTGGCAATCAAGAGGCTTTAGTTCAGCTTATTGAGAAAATTGGTAAGCGTGAGGGTATAGGCGATGTACTTGCTGAAGGCGTGAAGATTGCTGCGGAGAAAATAGGTAAAGGTGCGGAGAAACTGGCGCAGCACATTAAAGGAGTTGAGGTTACGGGCTATGACCTGAGATGTCTGAAGACGGCTGCGTTAGGTTTCGCTGTGTCTTTTCGTGGAGCAGATCATAACAGGCATGGAGCCTACAGTTTCGACGTGAAAGGAAAAGTGAACCGTTTTATTGTTGAGA
Source organism: Candidatus Bathyarchaeota archaeon (assembly GCA_030628925.1). Classification (GTDB taxonomy): domain Archaea; phylum Thermoproteota; class Bathyarchaeia; order Bathyarchaeales; family Bathycorpusculaceae; genus SOJA01. Next base: position 2,552 of record DAOVQA010000130.1, read on the forward strand.
AAGGCAGAGGAAAAATGGTTAAGGATATGGAAGACCAATACACTGTAATTGATTCATTGATCGTCTGTAAGTTCTCAAGGGGTACATATTACAAGGAACTGGAAGACATGGCTAAACTCTACAGTCTTGTTACAGGGTTCGAAGTTACAGCGGAAGAGATGAGGCGGGCTGGTGAACGAATAAACAATGTTGCCAGACTGTTTAATGTTAGAGAAGGCTTGGGTAGGAAGGATGATACACTGCCGTACAAGGTTATGCATCTTCCTGTTCCAGATGAAGGCCCGTCAAAAGGAGCTTATGTTAGTCAAAAAGAATTGGATTTCCTTTTGGACGATTATTATGAAGCACGTGGATGGAACAAAGCTGGAATACCAACAATAGAGAAGCTTAAAGAACTGGGTATGAACGATCTAATCCATGTTATCAAGGGAGAAGCCAAGAACATAAAGGAGTAGTGACAATGGTCAAGATACATGAGAGAAAATTTGTTGCAGCAGATCCTGAGAAATGTGTAGGATGCCAAATTTGCGAATATATATGTTCATTGACGAAGGAAGGAGCTTTCAACCCGTTAAAATCCAGAATAAGAGTTGTACGGATAAACCAGGTGATAAACTTGGCAGTTACGTGCAGGCTCTGTGAGGATCCGCCGTGCGTCGCTGCGTGTCCAAGAGACGCTTTGACACAATCTGAAGAAACTGGTTTGATAATGGTGGATGAGGATAAGTGCAATGGATGCGGATGGTGCATTGAAGCATGCGACTATGGCGCAATCATGGTGCATCCAGAGAGCAAAGTTGTGTTTGTCTGTGATCTATGTGAAGAACAAGGTGAGCCTCAATGTGTCAAGTGGTGTCCAGAAGAAGCATTAGATCTTATCACAAGCGATGTTCTAGCTCAGAAAGCAAGAATCACAGCAGTTAAGAAGCTGTTCAAAGAAGCAATGAAAGTTACACCGAAAACCGCTTAAATCTTCCATTTCCCAAATCATAGTTGTAGAAAGAAAATGAGGTATCAATCTCTTGCTTGATTAGTTTCAAATACTATATTTTTGCTCGAAGTTGCCTGTGTCTAGGTTTTTTTTATATTATTTCAGTTTTGGTAAAAAAAAAGAGAGGTTATGGTGGTTCTACGTATCCGTAGTTGCCTGTGCACATTACTACGTCGTAGATTTGGATTTCGCCGTTGCAGTCTAGGTCGCTGTTAGGTTTGAATTGTGGATCTCCGTACTTGGACCTGTATATACCTGTGATTTTTACTACGTCGTAGATGTCAATGTCTTTGTCTGCGTCTACGTCGCCTGGATAGACAATCGTTACAGTACCGTCTATAAACGTGTTGTCAGCAATGTCCATTTCACCTG
>DAOVQA010000003.1:0-21373 GCA_030628925.1 Candidatus Bathyarchaeota archaeon
GCCTGTAGAATGTCCACCCGAAGCTTTTCTGAACGCTTCTTGCGTCGTCATCAAGATTTCTTCATATTCCGCTTCTTCCGCTGATCTGGCTTGCAACATCTCATCAACTCTTAAAAAACTCCTTCCATTTCATTAAAGAAGCTTTTGATCACATGACACCTGCTCACGATATAACATGCTTTTTACGTGTTCACGTAATATTAGCGCGCGCTAAAATGTCAAGTCACATAATACGATGTTTTAGAATCGTCTGGCGCGTGTTTTGTGTGTTATATACAAGAAAGTATGAAAACAAGGAAAAAGAAGTGAACCAGTTTTTCAGCAGTGTTCATAAAGAGCAGTTGGTTATGTCAGTGTTTCAGGATTTTGCTGGGAAGATGCGTATGTTGTTTTTACTTGAGACCTTTGTTTAAGAGTATTGTCTGTGTTGGGAACGCCAGTTCTATGCCTTCCTTTTCGAAGGCTTCTATTATAGCGAAGTTGATCTCTTGCTGTGTGTTCATGTATTTGACGTAGTCTGTTGATTTCATATAGTATACAATCTCAAATTTGAGACTGAAATCTCCAAACTCCTTGAAGTGTACTCTGTCTAACTCAGCTAACTCGATCTGTTTTATTATCCTTGAGATTATGTCAGGTATCTTTCTGAGTTTTTGGAGTGGAGTGTCAAAGGTCACACCCACAGCGAACACTATCCTCCGTTTTTTCATCGCCTTAAAGTTTCTCACGCTGGCTGTCGTAAGCGCCTTATTTGATATAATCAGTTCTTCTCCTTGTAGCAGTTGTAGCCTCGTGGATTTTATCCCTATCTTTTTGACAGTTCCGGAATAGTCACCTACATTGATAAAGTCTCCAATTTCGAACGGCTTGTCAAAATAAATGGAGAACGCGCCGAAGGCATCACCTAGAATAGTCTGTAGTGCCAATGCAATTGCTATACCGCCGACGCCGAGACCAACAACTACGCCTGAAAGATCAATTCTGAAAACAGTCAAGATGGCCAAAAACGCAAATATATAGACAACTATCTGAATGAGCTTCTTTAAAAGAAAGAGAAGGTGGTCACTCCTCTTCTTTCCACGCACTGCACTATCTTCAGCATACCAACTCACTAGAACATTGACGACCCTGGTCACTATGAAGGTAACCAACAGAACCTCAGCTAAGGTGAATATGGCTGTTAAGAGTTCTGAATAGGGTTTAAGAAAAGTAAGAGAATTCAAACCATAATATACGCCAACAAGGATTACAGAAAAGTAGACAGGTGCTTTAATATTACGCAATATCGCGTCATCTAATTTCGTTTTTGTCTTTTCTGCCCATCCAGTAAAATACCTCTCAAAAATGAAGTACACTACCCAGCCAACAACAATGGCAAATGCAAACACAATTACTGAAGCAACGATCTCGCTGACGAATTGGCTTAGATCGAAATATTGGCGTATCAACTCTGCTAAACTTGCCATTGTCACGTTCATATTTAATCAACCCAAGAAAACAAATTATGCTTTAGGTTATTATGGATTTCCCATATATTCCTCCCGTTTATATAGTAGTTTCGATTGTACTCATTCTTCACCTTACCCTATTTTGAACGGAACCACTAAAAAAACCATACACTAACTTCTAGAAAAGCATTGTACAACATTTAACGCACGTATTATAGCGGGTTTACGCAAAGTGCTTATCAAGGCAAAACCATTGCTCTACCAACACTCAATTTTGCACTAAAGAATTGAACGCACAAGTTATTTACTTGGAAGCAGTATCCTTGTTACAAGGCGGTCGCATGATTCCAATCAATGCTCCACAAATTGGAGAAGAGGAAATCAAGGCAGTCACTGAAGTGATGAAAAGCGGTGTCCTGACTCATGGATTAGGTGCTGGACCCATAGTCACAAAGTTTGAAAAAGCCTTCGCGAAATTTGTGAAAGCAAAATATGCAATAGCTGTAAACACGGGAACGTCTGCTCTACATCTGACCATTGCAGGAGCTGGACTGAAACAAGGAGATGAGGTGATTCTGCCAAGCTTTACATTCGTTGCCACCGCTGAATCTATTGTATTGGCTGGAGCCAAACCAGTTTTTGTGGACATATATCCTAAAACATACAACATCTCTCCAAGCAAAATTGAAAAAGCGGTAACAAAAAAAACTAAGGCTGTAATGTCAGTGGACTTGTATGGCTTACCTGCTGACGTACACACCATAAGAAAGCTTGCTGAGAAGCATGGACTGACAATTATTCAAGATGCATGCCAAGCTCATGGCGCAAGCTACAGAGGAAAACCGCCAGGAGCCTTTGCGGACGCTGCATGCTGGAGCTTCTACGCAAGCAAGAACATGACAACCGGCGAAGGCGGAATGATAACAACGAACGATGATGAACTTGCTGAGAAGATGCGGTTTATGAGAAGCCACGGAGAAAAAGAGAAGTATAAATCCATCACGCTTGGGCATAACTATCACATGACAGAAATGCAGGCAGCAATAGGCTGCATCCAATTGAAGAAGTTGCCAGATTTCTTAGCCAAGAGACGTGAAAACTCAAGGAAATTATCAGCGAAGCTTGGAAAAGCAGAGAGCTTGCAGTTGCCCAAAGAACCAAGAGGCTACAAACATAGCTGGTACCTTTATACTGTCAGGTTGAAAGGGGCAAGGGTGAAAAAAAGAAGCCAAACAGTTAAAAAACTAAAACAGAGAGGCATAGGTGCAGAAGTCTATTATGCTACCCCTATACATCTTATGCCCTACTACAGAAAATTCGGGAAATACCAGCTTAAGGAAACAGAGAAAGCTGCTAAGCAAGTATTTTCGCTGCCAGTGCATCCAGGCGTTACAGCAAAACAGATAGACTTCATAGGCGAATCTGTTTTACGTAGTATAGCCTAAGTTACTCACTTAAGGTTTATATGGGATAAACTTAAGTAATATGAATTCCGCGTCTATTTTGGATTTTGAAGAGGACCAAATATGCAAAAAATCAAAGTTGTTATAATGGGGGCGGCTGGCAGAGACTTCCACAACTTTAACGTTCACTTCAGAAATGACAATTCTTATGAAGTCATAGCTTTCACAGCTACACAGATTCCAGGCATACAGGAAAGGAGTTACCCACCTGAACTTGCAGGTTCAAACTATCCAAAGGGCATACCAATTTATCCAGAAGAAGAACTGCCGAGCCTGATAAAGGCGCACGATGTTGACCAAGTCGTCTTTGCCTACAGTGATGTCCCCCATGAGTATGTTATGCATAAGGCTTCCATGGTGCTGGCTAACGGTGCAGACTTCCGCCTAATGGGACCTAAGACAACGATGCTTAAATCTAAGGTTCCGTTGGTTTCGGTGTGCGCTGTTAGAACTGGTTCAGGTAAAAGCCAAACATCACGGCAGATAGCAAAAATCTTGAAAAGCAAGGGATTAAGGGTTGTTTCCATACGACATCCAATGCCCTACGGAGACCTAAGGAAGCAGATCTGGCAGCGTTTTGCTTCCTATGAAGATTTGGATAAACATGAATGCACAATTGAGGAGAGAGAGGAATATGAGCCGCATATTGACAATGGCATAACAGTTTACGCTGGAGTCGATTATGAGAAGATTCTGAAAGAAGCAGAAAAAGAAGCAGACGTCATTGTTTGGGATGGAGGTAATAACGATTTATCTTTCTACAAGCCTGATTTACATATTGTTATCGCTGATCCGCATAGGGCTGGAAATGAACTGAGCTACTATCCTGGAGAGGTCAACCTGCGAATGGCAGACGTCGTGATAATCAACAAGGTTGACACGGCAGATGCGAAAAACGTTGAGAAAGTTAAGAAAAACATCAAGATGGTTAACCCGAAAGCCAAAGTGTTGGAGGCAAATTCGCCTGTAACTGTTGACAAACCTGAATTGATCAAGGAAAAACGGGTTCTAGTGATCGAGGATGGCCCAACATTGACACATGGAAACATGCCTTATGGCGCAGGAGCAGTAATAGCGAAAAAACTTGGAGCAAGAGAAATGGTTGACCCACGACCTTACGCTGTGGGTTCGATAAAAGAGACTTATCAGAAATATGCACATTTAGGCGCGATCCTTCCAGCACTCGGTTATGGTGAAAAGCAGATAGCTGAGCTTAAGGAAACTATTGACCACACACCATGTGATACAGTATTAATCGGAACGCCGATCGATCTTAGAAGGGTGATGACAATTAATAAGCCAACTGTTAGAGCGAAATATGAACTTGAAGTGTTAGGACCAGTTACGCTAGAGGGAATCCTAGAGGAATTTCTTCAAAGAAGGGAAAACTATGAGCAAAGAAGAAACTGAAGTTTCACGAGTAAAAATCAGATTTGTAATTGATGATTTAGGCGAAGCTGAAGGTGAGCTTGTACGCCATTTAGGACCTAGAACTATAGACATGATTGTTAGGAAGCTTCCGCTAGAAGGAAGAACAGCCCTGTGGAAGGAAGAAGTCTACTTTGAAATACCAGTGAAAATAGGAGAGGAAAAAGCTAAGAGCACAGTAGAAAAGGGGACAATAGCCTTCTGGCCTATGGGAAGTGCTATATGCGTGTTCTATGGAGAAACACAACCGTACAGTCCTGTCAACATTCTCGGCATGATAACAAAAAACCTTGATCTGTTCAACAGAGTGAAAAGTGGGACCAAAATAAAAATCGAAAAAACCACTTGAAAGAATATTACAAAAACACGCTTTCGCTCCAGCTTATCAGAAGCTTTCCACATTCTTCTTTTACATGCTTGCTTCGGCTTTTCTTTTCCAATGCTTTAAGGAATTCTATGCGTTTTTGAACAGAACGCGTTTCTGCAGCACCACCAAAGTAAAGTTTGCCTTCAAGATATTCTTCCATGTGATTTGCTTTCTGCACAAAGAGGCTTGCAGCATCCACAATGTTTTGCACAGCGTAATTATTTGTCCAGATTATCGCGTCCGCTTCGCGGAGCTGTGTTATGCCATCAATTTCCACTATGCTACAGATGTAAGCTCTTAAAAAATCGTAGTAACCTGCAGTCTTAACAAGTTTCAATGCTTGTCCCACTTTCTGTTTGAAGATCAAGCTTCCTCTAACCCTTAAACGGTGCTTATAGCCTCTCCTAACGAGTTCTGCGGCTCTCTCAACCTCTTCAACCGTGTAAATCCTCTTAGGAAATTCCAATCAAATTTTAGCTCCTAGCAGCTTGTAAAGAAGCATCAAATGAATTAGTTTGTGAGCTAGCCCACTGCCTTGTAGATTCTCAAGTTGTGATTCCCAGAAACCATTTGAACTACGCCACGTTCTTCCAGCCGCCTAAGAAAATCTTTCGCTGCACTGATTCTCAAGTTGAAGCGTGTAGCCACAGCATATGGTGTCAGAACCTTCATTTTTTTCAGCTCACCTATTATCTTTTCGTCTCCCAAGTCCGGTGGTATTATTGCTGCGGGTCTCTTTTCTCTAAGCCCGGCTGATTTTTCCTTTTTCTTTTTCTCTGATTTGCCTTTCTTTGCTTGCATACGTTCTATCTGCTTAAGACTGAGCTTCTTTTTCCCACCCATATATTAATTCCTCACCCTGCTGAAATGGAAAACGCTACTTATAGGATTTTCCTGTTTCAAACGTTAAAATTCAAAGGTTCATGCTACTGCCGAAACTTCCACCTTGCGTCATCTTAGCCATCTACATATACATTACTCAGCTGTTTCCTAATTTCCGATCTACGAATTGAATTCATAGTACTTATGAAACCATGCGATTATCAGCTACTGTATGATGAATAAATAGCGAGAGCAATCTCTAATGAGGTGGCAGCATCTTGTTCTGGAACAAAAAGGGGGGAGGAAGGGGCGCTACTTACCAATAACTTTGCTGGCAGCAATTTCTATGTCTTTATCTTTTATGGTTTTCCTTCCTGCATGCATCGCGAAGTCTAGAGCTTCTTTCGCGATTTTTATTCCTACATTCTCTAGTTCTTCTGCAAGTTTTTTTGCTGCTGCTTCGCTTACTCTTTCGGCTCCAGCTTTTTTGCACAGTCTGTGCATCGGAGCGACCGCTAATTCTAAACCAGCCATAAAGACTCCTCTGTAGCTTATTTTTCTATTTAAAGAAATATTTAACGTTTATTGTCCTTTATTTGCCAAAATTCGGCATAAAACCTCAGAAATATTCAAACAAAGGGAGAAATTATAAAAGGAAAACCTAAACCAGTTTTGTGAAAGCGTGGTTATGATGAAGTTTGTTGACGCACATGTACATCTTTCAGACAAGGAGTATGCTGAAGACATAGATCAAATAATTGCTGAAGCCAAAAACTTCAATGTCGTCGCCTTAGTTTCAAACCCCATGAGCTATTAAACAAGCGTTGGAAGCTTAAATTTGGCTGAGCGGTACCCTGGAATAGTCTTTGCTGCCTTGGGTATTCATCCGTGGAATGTAAAGGCCTTGACAGATGTTGAGCTTCAACAGATGTTAGAGTTCATTTCACATATAAAGAGAATAGGGCTTTGGTGGCTATTGGAGAGATAGGTTTAGACTATAAGTATACAGATATTTGGGACAAGCAGCTCATGATTTTTGACAGAATGCTTAATCTGGCTGAAAATCTTGATTTACCGGTTATAATTCACTCAAGAGGAACAACGGCCCATATTGTTGAGATGCTTCCATCGTACAACCTTAGCAGAGTACTGTTACACTGGTTCAGTAGACCAATCAGCGCACTAGCCAAAGTTGTTGAACATGGATATTTCATCACTGAGGGGGCACCAACAGCCTATTCAAAGGGTATAAGAGAGGTTGTAAAGCGGATACCGTTAACCAGTCTGTTAACTGAAACAGATGGACCAGTTCGCTACTGCAAAGGCCCGTTTAAGGGAAAAAGAACGACACCAGCTTTTATCCCAACAATTGTTAAAGCAATAAGTGAAATCAAAAATATGAATATCGAGGAAGTTGCTGCACAGATAACTAGAAATTTCGAGGAGTTTTTCAAAGTGAAGTTAAATCAAGTGGAATGACTCCTTCCAAGTTCAAGAGGGGAAAGTAAGCACGCACACTATCCTCCTATGAAGAAGCATCACAGGATACATCAGTCCATAATTATCCAAGCCACCAAGATCACGAGATAACGCACTTAAAGATGAGTAAAGTTAAATTAGTCATGTTGTTTTATGAATTTTGCTTCAGTATAGCCTTGAATGCTGGGGGCAACGCAGCCAGTACATGATTGGAGGAAAAATTAGTTTGAGCACAGTGCAAACAGAACAAGCCAAGCAGCCTATTAGACGTTTTCCCAGCAAATTTTCTAAAGGCTTTGAAAAAAATAAACAAGCGGTCAGTATACTAATACAAGAAGTTACACCAAAAATTAGAAATAGGGTCGCAGAAGAAATAACACATGTTTTTGCTGGAAAGCAAATTGCATTCCTAGACGAAAACGTTGAAGAGAACAAGCAACTTTCTAAGGCAACTTCAGTCTCTAGCACACGTGAAAAAGGTGAAAACTGATGATGGATAACTACAGAAGAAGTTGGGCACTGCGCTATCTACGCGAAGCAAAGGCAGAATTGGAAGCCGCTAGGAAAATGCCTTACATAGCGCCAAGCCTTCTTTTGGAAGCTATGAGAAAAGCTCGAAACGCTATTTATTACAGCTTAGGGGAACCAGCCTTCATAGAAAACATCCTCAAGGAAACGTTAGAAAAAACTCAGGGAATAGACAGCCCAGTTTTGAGGTGCCTCATAGGGATTGAAGAAACGGTGCAGGAACTGACTCAGCTGAAACAGGCAGATGGAGAAGCTGCTATGAAACAGGCAGATAGTCTAGTACAACTTGCCGCAGACATAGTTGAAACTCTGACTGGAGAAGAAATAGAAGAGTAAGAAAGCGAAATTTTTTTAAGCGCTTTGGACGTACGATCCAGATTCTAAGCACTGTTCTTAACGAGATTAGCAAAGGAAACACACAAACACCTTACCATTTCGCCAGAAAGACAACTTACGTAGAACAAACACAACAGCACCGTTAGGAAATGATCCGGAACCCATGATAACGCTTCTTTTACGAGTCATATTGGAAACATGTGAAAACCCACGGAGTTTTCCAAGAGTTCAATACTTTCAATTCGGGTGTCATTCAAAGTAGTACAGCAAAAATGGAAACCGTTAGAGTTTTTCTCCGAGCGAAAGATCCATCATCGTGAGACCAGAAACCATTTTCGGATAGAAGTCCGTGGATTTTTCAGGCATTCTTTCATGTTTTCGTGCTATTTCCAAAACCATTTCTGGGGTTGTTGAATTGACTAAGAACGCTAACTTTGCTTCTCCAGTATCCACTTTTCTTATTGCATCTTTTATCCATCTTACGTAGAGTATATCATCGTCGATTTTCAGCTTGCCGGTTTTCATGATAGCTTTGAAAATGACATCCCTCAGTATAGTTACGTCAAGAGAACACAACGTATCTGACCAAGTAGTATCCATGAATAGTGAAACATTCTTTTCATCTTTTAGCAATAGGCGATAAGCCTTTTTTCCATCATAGATGCAGAAAGCGTGTTTGTTGTTATCCAGAAAATTCCTGAGGTTTTCAGCATCAGCATTAATTTCTGAAACTGCGAAAAATTCTTGGAAGTCCTGTAGAGTATCAGTGGTCAGCTCGATTCTTTTAAGAAGGCGATGTATTGGCAAAACAATTAGTCCTTCGTCTTGGATGGGAACCATATAACTCATTCGAAAGTTGAATGCTGAATTTTTATCCGACTCTTCATGTCTGCGCCTTTCATTCCTGTACGCGATAGCTGTCTCATATCTATGATGACCATCAGCAATCACAAACTGCTTATCTATCACCGCTTCTTGGATCAATTTTATGTTTTCCGGGTTAGTTAGTCTCCAGATAAGATTTCTAACTCCTAAAGAGTCGTTTGTGTCTATGAGTGGACGAACTTTTGCTATTTGAGCAAAAAAATTAATAGTTGTCTTCTCTGGGTCTGGATAAAGTAGAAATCCAGTTTCAAGGTTCCTTTGAGTTGCACGCAGCATGTTTAATCGGTCGATCTTCGGGCCTTTATGTGTAATCTCATGAGGGAGAACTTTGTTTTCTTCATACGGCTGCAAGCGCAAAGCAGCAATGAAACCTGTGCGAGTGTGAGTTTTTCTAAAGAGCATGAATTCTTGTCTGTAGACAAAAATCGCCGGTTCTTTATCCTTGCTTAATATTCCTTCTTTTATCCATCGGAGTATTCGCTGTTTGGATATTTCGTATCTGTTTTCTTCAACTGGTAGTGTTAGTCGACAGTAGTTATACCTTGATTTTCTATAGTATTCCCTCTGCATATCCTGATCAATTTTATCGTATGGTTGCGTGATTAGATTTTCTAGGTCACCTGCTTTTTCGGTGTAGCGGGTAGCTCTGAATGGCCTAATTTCGACCATACAATCCGACTCACCTAAGCTTCTCCAGTTCCTCAATCACCCTTTCAGCAACTTGCACGCCCGCTCTCAACTGTGCTTCACTAGTTTGAGCGCCTATATGAGGCGTTGCATGAACGTTTTCAAGTGTAAGCAACTTGTGATTTCCAGGTGGTTCTTCTTCAAAAACATCTACTGCTACAGCTTTGACCATGCCAGATACAAGAGCTTGGTGCAGTGCCTCCTGGTCGATTACTCCGCCTCGTGAACAGTCAACTATCATGACTTCACTTTTCATCATTTTGAATTCTCTTGTTGATAGCATATGTCTGGTTTGAGGAGTCAACGGGACATGAATTGAGATAAAGTCGGCTTTAGGAAGCATTTCTTCCATAGAAACAAATCTGTCGTAAACTCTGCTTCTTACAACAATCACTTTCATGTCCAAGGCTAACGCCAGTTTCTCAACAATTTTCGCGATGTTTCCGTATCCTATTAATCCAAGGGTTTTTCCATGGATTTCCACGCCTTTGAGTTCCTTCTTCACCCATTTTCCCTCGCGAAGACTGATAGTTCCCTTAACTATGCCTCTTGCCAGAGCAAGCAAATGACCAAACGCCAACTCAGCAACACTGTTGGCGGATGCTTGCGGAGTATTCACTACAGTGATGCCCATTTCCCTGGCTTTTTCCAGATCAATGTTGTCCAAGCCAATGCCTGCTCGCCCTATGACTTTAAGGTTTCTTGCATTAGCAATTAGGCTCCCCTTGACTTTTGTGGCTGACCGGATAACAAGCGCATCGTATTCACCTACGATCTTAGGAAGGTTATCTTTAGGCATGTCCCATGCTTTTGTAACTTCGTAACCTTTCTCTTCAAACAGTCTTAAGCCTTCATCAGCGATTTTGTCGCAGATTAGTATTCTAGACGCCATTTTCTTTCCCTAGACCCCAGATTTCATTAATATGCTGGAGTACCTCTTTGATTCCTTCAAGATTCCATTCACCCATATGACCAATGCGGAAGGTTTGTTCAGCTAGTTTACCATAGCCATTGGAAATCATAAAATGTTTTTCTGCCAGTTTTTCATTCAGTTCTTTCACGCTTTTTCCCAAGGTGTTTTTGATGCATGTGACTGTGACTGATTCGTATCCTGGTTCGGCGAACAACCCGAGATATTTCTTTGCCCAGTTTCGTGTGTATTCTGCCATGGCTTTGTGTCTTTGATAGACACCTTCAGGTGTTTGCTCAAGCAACAGATCCATTCGTTTATCAAGTGCATATAGAAGCGAGATGTTTGGGGTGAACGGTGTCTGATGTTTTCTCTCGTAGTACTCGAAAATGCGAACCATATCGGTATACAAGCCTCGACTAGGCAATTCCCGAGCTCTTTCCAAGGCTCTATCACTGACGATTCCGACTGCTAATCCTGGAGGCAAAGCAAAACATTTTTGCGTTGAAGCAAAGATGACGTCACAATCGATCTCTGACGGTAATGTCTTGTCACCTACCATTCCAGAAATGCTATCAATCGCAATCATCAGATCGGGATAGTCTCTTCTCACCATTTTTCCAATTTTATATATCGGGTTTCGTACTCCAGTTGATGTTTCATTGTGACAAACAGCTAGTGTGTCATAATCTCCTGAACCAAGTTTTTCCATTATCATCTCTGGCTTAACTGCTTTGCCCCACTCCACTTCAAGAAAGTCAACTTTCTTACCGCAAGCTTGAATAGCTTTGCCAAACCTTTCAGAGAACGCTCCGTTAGTGCAAGCGAGGGCTTTTTCCTTCACAAGGCTTCTGCCAACTATGTCGAACCACAGTGTTCCAGAAGATGTAGTGACACCGGGTTTATAGCTATCTGGCAACTGAAAAAATCCATTAAGTTTTTCGATGATTCCCGTATATAATTCTGAAAATTCTTTAGTTCGATGTCCAATCAGAAAGCGACCTTGTTCACCAAGCATTTCTTCGCTTACTTCAGTCGGTCCAGGTATTAACAATTTCTTATGCATTTTCTCCACCATTTAATATAGAAACAGTTTACAGAAAATACAGTATTTAACCATTTACGCGCGGTTTTTCACATTCAATGCATTAAGGAACGAAAATCAGCTAAGCTTTAGAATCTGTGGAGCCTTCGCAGTTTACCAGATTCGGCGGAACTTTTCCCTCAAAGAAGGCAATTAGGTTTCCCGCAACCATCTCCGCCATTCTAGAGCGCGTCTCATAGCTACTGCTAGATATATGCGGAGCTAACACAATATTGTCAAGCTTGAACAATGGATTATCAATTGTTGTGGGTTCTCGCTCAAAAACGTCTAATCCAGCCCCAGCGATCCACCCTTCTTTTAACGCACGGTAAAGTGCTTTCTCATCTATTATTGTGCCTCTTGAATTGTTTATGAGGTAAGCAGTCTTTTTCATAAGCCTAAGCTTCTCCTCGTTTATCATGTGATAAGTCTGCTTCGTTAAAGGAACATGAATGCTGATGAAATCTGACTGCTTAACAAGCACGTCTAAGTTCACGTTTGTTGCACCTAAATCCCTTTCTAGCCTAGGTCTAGAAACAACATCGTAGTAGAGAATGTTCATGTTGAAACCTCTCGCTCTCCTCGCAATAGCTGAGCCTATCCTTCCAGCACCGATTATGCCTATTGATGCACCATGAATGTCTCTGCCTTGTAACATGCTGGGGTGCCATCCAACCTCCCATTTCCCAGTGCGGACATACAGGTCTGCTTCAACAACACGCCTTGAAACGGCCATTAAAAGGGCCCAAGCAAAATCCGCTGTGGTTTCGGTTAATACTTCAGGCGTGTTTGTCACGTAGATTCCTCTTTTCGTGGCTTCTTTTACGTCTATGTTGTCGAAGCCAACTGCCATCTGAGCAACAATCTTCAATTTGGGTGCTGCATCAAAAACTTCTGCATCGATTTTGTCCGACAAAAGCGAAACAAGAGCGCTCACTTCTTCTACATTTTCTATTATCACTTCTTTCGGTGGCGGAGCATAGTTAGGCCAAACCTCAGTGTCGAAACGCTCTTTTATCTTCTTTAGACCCCTCTCAGGAATTTCTCGGGTGACGTAAACTTTTGGTTTGGACATAAAAACTCACTAGCACGACTTTACGGAATCCTTTATTAGCATTAACTTATTACACTTGCGCGTTAAATCCCTAGCGGATTAATCACAGGTCAACTGAATGATAACAATAAAGAACAGAGAGCAGCTTGTTGAAAATGGTGTGACACAGCCTGACAGAAAAGCTAGGGCACTAGCCCTCAAAAGTCTTGAATATGCATTGAACGCCGTGGATCCGAAACAATTAATCAAGTCAAAACTTTTTCTCAAAAATTCTGTGCTCAAAGTAAAGGGACATTCCTTCGATTTAGAAAAATTCAAGAACATTTTTGTCATCGGTGGCGGAAAAGCAAGCGGCTCGATGGCTGAAGCCATGGAACAAAGCTTAGGTGAATACATAACGAATGGATGTGTAAATGTTCCACATGACAGCAGATCCGAAACGGAAATTATAAAGCTTCACAAGGCAAACCATCCAATCCCTGACAAGGCAGGGGTTAAAGGAACACATTGTATATTGAAAATCGCTGAACATGCAAGAAAGAAAGATTTTATCATATGCTTGCTTTCAGGCGGAGGTTCAAGCCTTATGCCCTTGCCACGCGGTGAAATAACCATAAACGACAAGAGAAAGATCACTGATACATTACTCAAGTGTGGAGCAACAATAAACGAGATTAACACTGTTAGGAAGCACATTTCAGATTTTAAGGGAGGATGGCTAGCGAAAAAAGCTTATCCAGCCACTGTTCTGAATATCATACTTTCAGATGTTGTGGGAGACTCGTTAGATGTTATTGCTTCAGGTCCAACTGTCCCGGATTCAACAAGCTCCAACGATGCCATAAGAGTTTTGAAGAGATACAGTTTGTGGGACAAGACTGCAGCATCCATCAGAAAAGTTTTGTCAGATCAAGAAAAAGGCCTTATTCCGGATACCCCCAAAGCAACTGATAAATCATTCAAGAAAGTTTACAATGTTATAATTGGAAACAATAGGGATGCAAGCCTTGCAGTGTGTGAACACTTGAGTTCTTCTGGGCTGAACACGCTTTTGTTGACCTCAACTTTGGAAGGAGAAGCCAGGCAAGTCGGAGTCAAGCTGGCCTCAATAGCCCGAAAGGTTTCCTTATCTGGAAAACCCGTTCCAAAACCAGCAGGCTTAGTTGCAGGTGGAGAAACAACAGTTACAGTGACTGGAAGGGGTTTGGGAGGAAGAAACCAGGAAATATCTCTAGCAGCTGCGTTAAATATTAGTGATATGAACAGGGTTGTTGTGGCTTCATTAAGTACAGATGGTATAGACGGCCCGACAGATGCTGCTGGAGCTATTGCTGATGGAAAAACCATGTGTAGAGCAGCAAAGATGAAGTTATATCCTAAAGAATTCTTAGCTAAGAATGATTCTTATAACTTCTTTTCAAAGCTCGACGATCTTATATTCACGGGACCGACAGGCACAAATGTTAACGATGTTTCTCTTATACTGGTTTTATAAAAATTGAAGGGGACAAAAAACGAAGGTAACCATCAAGCTTTTTGGAGTTTATTGCAGTATTACAGGCAAAAAAAAACTAGTCATTAAGTTCAAAGATGTAGTTCCTCTGAAAGAAGCCATAAAAGAAATTGTCAAGGAAATTCCAGAACTTAAGCGGACAATAATCGACCCTTATCTGGAAGATCCGAGGTCCAACACGCTTATACTCGTAAATGAAAGGGAAATCAGCGTCCTAGATGGTTTGGAAACTATACTTGAAGAGGGAGACGAGGTAATTTTTATTCCGATTTTGCATACTGGATGAGAATTGTATGAAGCTTTGTGCAATTAGAACAGGAATTGTAAAAACTGGCGAAAACTTAGTTGTATTGATTCTGGAATCGCTGAAGAGGCAAAATCAACAATTGGAAGATGGTGATTTATTGGCTTTAGCCTCGAAAATCGTAGCATATACTGAGGGACGTGTTACAAAATTATGTAATGTTAAGCCTTCAGCGCGCGCGCTTTGTCGCTTTTTGTCAAGTCTTGGAGTCGTTTGACTCCGTCAATCTCCCTGACAAATTCAGCCACGCTCTTGGGAACAAGCCTCTCCCAGTTTTCTTCATTAATCATTCTCTCTCTGATTTCAGTTGAGGAGTAGATCTTTCGCTTATGAAAACGAATGGGTTTGACCTCATATTCAGCCTCTATAAAGAGCCTCCGTGTTAACGGCTCGTTAGAATAGATCACATCAAATCTTGGAGTATAACCCTTCAAAGCTGAAACCCACATTACATGAAAAATCACATCAGGCACAGGCACAACCCAAACCCGTCTGCAATCTATTCCAGCCTCTTTCAAAGCTCTACAAATCATAACCAACCTTTCGCCAGCAGTAAAAGGATCATCAACACTGTGACTATATTGTGCACTTCCAATGACAATAACAAGTTCATCAACCTCCTTCAAAACATCCTTTATAGCCTCAAGATGGCCAAAATGAAACGGCTGAAATCTCCCAACAAAAAGTCCACGCTTAACCATTAATCACCCTCGCAAACACTATTACAAACATGAACAAATTAACATTTACCCTTTTCTGCCGTTTCAACATAAACTCAACAGGAAACAAACATGAAATCCCTTGACATTGAGCTCAATCGCTCAACATTACAGCTCCCATTTTTACGCTTAGAATTTGCGCATACCAGCTGCAATGTAGAAGAAGAGTCAATAACAGTGATATAACATAAACTTAATAGGTTGTCTTACATATACCAACGAGAAAAGGTGAAAGGCATGGAAAGGCAAGGGCAACAGTCTCGGTATCTCTGGGTTCCAGGTGCAACAACTATTGGCGTCGTATGCACGGATGGTGTTATTTTAGCTTCTGAAAAACGTGTTTCATATGGTTACCTTATCGTTAGCAAGGGCGGCAAGAAAGTTTTCAAAATTACTGATCATATAAGTGCGGCGTGCGCCGGGCTTGTTTCAGATATGCAAATTCTCGTTAGAGAGACGAAGGCATACGTAAACCTATACAGTTTAGACGTGGGCAGACCAGTCTCTGTAAGGTCAACAGCCAAACTCATGTCAAATCTGCTCTTCAGCCGCAGACTTGCACCATTGATTACACAAACGATTGTTGGTGGAATAGACGAAGAGGGACCGTCACTTTACATACTGGATGTTTTGGGTTCGTTAATACCTGACAAGTATGCAGCTGTAGGCTCTGGAACAGAAATTGCTATAGGATTACTCGAAGAAGGATACAAAGAAAGCTTGACCGTAGAAGAAGCAAAAGACCTAGTTACTAGGGCAATAAAATCGGCTATAAGCAGAGACACCATGAGCGGAGACGGAATAGACTTCGTAATAATAACCAAAGATGGAACACGTGAAGAGTCAATAAAATTCTGAACCTGAGACTTTTCAAAGCTTGAACAATGCGAAGCTCAGCCGTTGCTGAAGTATCAATCATTGGCTGCTAAGTCGGTGAGAAAGCAGGTTGTCGTTCCAATTAGATCTGAAAGAAGGAAAATTTCTCGTCAAACTAGCACGTAAAGCGGTAGAAGAACACCTAAAGACTGGAAAACAGATCAGATTTTTGGAAAGCACTCCTCAAAAGCTCTTGCAGCCTTGTGGAGTGTTCGTTACCATAAACAGCGTAAAACACGGGAAGAAAAGGTTGAGAGGATGTATTGGCTATCCATATCCTGTTTCACCACTGACCCAAGCAGTTCTTGAATCCGCCATAAACTCAGCAACCCGAGACATTCGCTTCCCTCCAATTTCGTTGAGCGAACTTGACAACGTAGCTTTTGAAGTAAGCGTACTTACCCCACCTCAAATAATTGAAGTAGAAAAACCAAGTGAATATCTTTTTAAAATCAAGGTTGGACAAGATGGATTAATCGTTGAAAAGGGCATGTTTAAAGGATTACTTCTTCCTCAAGTGCCAGTTGAATGGAAATGGAATGAAGAAGAATTTCTATGTCAATGCTGCATTAAGGCTGGTCTACCACCAGACTGCTGGCTGCTCGAAGGCACAAAAATCCTCAAGTTCCACGCCATAATTTTTGAGGAAGAAAAACCCAAAGGAGAAGTGAAACGTAAACCCCTCGGCGGGACATAGTTCCATGCGAGTTTATTTTTCTCCATGCGGCATAGGCCTCGGACATGTTGGACGATGCATTCCAATCGCCAGAAGCCTCAGAGAGAAAAACATTGAAGTGATGTTCTCCACCTATCAAGAAGGAATACACTACGTTGAACGTGAGAAGTTCCCCCTTGTGAAAGCTCCCCCAATCGGTTTTCAAGTTAAATCAGACGGAACAATAGACTTTAGACAAACAGCCGCTAACCCAGGCCCATTTCGCGCATCCTTCACTCTTATGAAACAGGTCAACGCTGAAATAGAAGCCATCGAAAGCTTCAAGCCGGATATGGTTGTTTCAGACTCCCGTGCTTCACCTTTGTTGGCATCAAAAATCTTGGGAATACCTAGAATCTGCATCCTAAATCAGTTTCAGGTGATAATTCCACGGAAAAAACGTTTTTTGCGTTTAGCAAAATTCGCAGATTTCATAACCCTTACGATCATCGGAAAGGTCTGGACAAGCGGAGATGAGGTGTTAATACCCGATTTTCCTCAGCCCTACACGATATGCGCTGGCAACCTGAACATTCCAAAATCGTACAGAGAAAAAGTCAAGTTGATAGGGCCAATTCTATCAACATATCCAAGTGAACTCCCCACTGAAAAAGAATTACGTAAAAAACTGAAGTTGCGCATGGACAAATCAGTTATATTTGTGCCTATAAGTGGTCCCATTAGAGAGAGGGCTTTCTTGATAGGAATTCTAAGGAAAATCTTGTTGGATTTTCCAGAAGAATTTGAGGTTGTTTTATCTCTCGGTTATCCGAATGCTGATGCAGAACCCATACGTCGCGGTAATTTGAAAATCTACAAATGGATCCCAAATCGCTTTGAATACATGAAAGCTTGTGATCTGATTATAAGCCGTGCTGGACATGGAACCATAACACAGTGCATGTGTTATGGTAAACCCATGATTCTAGTGCCAACACCTGCACACACAGAACAGCTCAACAATGCAAAACAAGCTGAAAAAATAGGTGTTGCAAAGGTGGTTGAACAGGAAGAATTAAACAAAGAAAAACTCCTGCAAAATGTCCATCAAATCCTAGGGAGTGAAAGGCCCGAAAGACTTGAGCGAATTCAAAGAGAAGCTTTGGATTACAACGGTTTAGACAACGCGGTTAAGACAATAATTGATAGGGCAGAAAACGGATGCTGACAAGTCTTCAAAGATTGAGATACAAACAAGTATTTTTAAGCCGGACAACTGTAAGGTAAAAGCATGTTCCTACCATGGAAAAATCTTGAAGAAAAACTTCAAACCATGTTAGCTGAAGATATTGGACAAAGCGACATAACTACAGCATTAATTGTCCCCTCAGACAGCACCGCAGAAGCAGAAGTGATAGCAAAGGAAACTGGAATCATAGCTGGAATTGAAGAAGCGAAAATACTGGTGGAAAGCTTAGGACTCGAAGCCACAGTTTTGGTTTCAGATGGACAAAAAATAAAGGCGAAAAGCATTTTGATGGAAATCTCCGGAGACACACGAACAATACTTTCAGTTGAACGCACCCTTCTAAACATCATTTCACACATGAGTGGCATAGCGACAACCACAAGAAAGCTAAGAGAGAAAATCCGCAAAGCTAAACTCAAAACGAGGATTGCATGCACAAGGAAGGTTGCACCGGGTCTCCTGTATTTTGATAAGAAAGCGGTTCTGATAGGCGGAGGCGATACTCATAGACTTCATTTAGACGACATGGTTTTGATAAAGGACAATCACATTGTAGTTGCAGGTAGCTTGAAAAAAGCAATAGAAAAAGCTAGAAAAGAAGCTTCATTCAGCAAGAAACTCGAGGTTGAAGTGACAAAAACTGAAGACGCTTTAGTTGCAGCAAAAGCTGGAGCAGACATCATTATGTTAGATAATTTTTCTCCAAGACAAATAGAAAAGGCAATCAAAATGCTTAGAAGAGAACACCTGTATGGAAAGGCCATGCTTGAAGCCAGTGGAAGAATTACTGCGGAAAACATTCTTGCATACGCGGAAACGGGAGTTGATATAGTAAGCCTAGGTGAAATAACATCCAGCACAAAGACATTAGATGTAAGCCTTGAAATCAAAAAAACAACATAAGCTTATATCAATTGACTATTAGAAATTTTGGAAATCCCTGCCAACATTCTAATCAAGGAAAGCTCCTAGCTTCCTTGAGAATTCCTGAACCACTAGATTAAGGCAGCTTCTATAATTGCACCCGTAAGCAGCATTATAGCGCAAATGGATATCAATATACATGCATTTTTTATTTCATTTTTTCCTTTACGCTGTACCATTCGCCACATCAACCAAAAACTTTCAGCCATGGCTGTCGAGTAAGCTAGGAACTCCAACCATACAAACGGGAAAAGGAACAACGAGAAGAATAGCAGCAGAGGATCAACTTGAAAACCCTTGTATGCAGTATAAGCTGATATTACAACACCTGTGCTGTAGAGCACATAACATTCAAAGACAGCGCCAATTACCGGTACAAAACCCACTAAACATATCACAAAATTGTTTCCGAAAATCAAGGATACCTGCTGCATCTCTGGCAGACCATCTATAGTTTGCTGAGTGGCATCAAGTCCCTCGCCTGAAATATTTATCTCTTCATCAGTAAGAGGGGTTAATATCCCTGCAACCGTTATGATTATGGATAGAAAGACAAATGATAATATTGTTAGCATCCTCTTGATCTTTGTTGGAGCACTTCTCCAAAAGTCAAATGCCAACCATATGACCTCTTTTAGTTTTACTCGTTTGGAGTTATATTTAAGGCTCTGAAACCCCTGACAACCGGATTCAACATCTCCGTGACATTTATTCTTTTCAAGACTTCCTTCGTGTCTTCTGCAAAACCCCTCACATCATGTTCTGCTGCTATAAGCGAGTAAAGATACAACCTTTTTCCAGATGACCTAGGCTGGCATCTTAAAGGCAAACCAAGCAGAACCGTTTGGTTCTCCTTAAGGGCTTTATCACAAGCATATAATATCGCGTGGGCTCCAGCAGTCAACTCTGCAATTCTCACCGGAATGCTTTCTTTGCCTATAGCTAAAACTTCAACTCCATATCTTTGTCTAGCTTCACCAGCAATCTTCCTAAGCCTAGGCAAAATTGTTAGTAGGTGACGTTTCGCCTTGCTTGAAACCCTTAGGTTAGAGAATTGAATGGCAGATAACTGCTCAACCGGCACGGCACCCAAAGACATGTCAAGATGAACAACATCCGCCTTAACCTTTCCAAGCAGTTCCTTGCAAAGCTCCGCCTCATGCACTATAATTTCATGCCCTTTTCTTGCATCTGCAAAAATGGGCTCAGCTAAACATATGCTCGACTCTCTATAAGGTGAGCTAACCAGTACCGCTGCAGCTGCAACGATTGACTGGGGCTCAAACTTTTGGTTCAGTACGGCAGCGGATGAATCCGCCGCGATTATTTTCAAGCAGCCTCACCCGGAGCTATTTAAGCAGTCACAGAATTTATCTTTGCTGCTTCAGCAAACTGTTTGCGCTAGGTGCATCCCTAAAATGAATATTTCTGAGCTTCTAGCTCGGCTTGCCTTCGGTTTCACTATTTTCACAATCTCAAAATGTTGCTTCAACGTTTCGATGAAGCCGTTAAGCATGTCTCCTTGAAAAAGTTTTACGAAAAAGTTTCCTGAAGGCTTCAGCGTTTTCAATGCTATTCTTAATGCTTGCTGTGCTAGGTCTATTTGGCGTGCATGGTCAACTTCCCATATCCCAGATATGTTTGGCGCGGCATCCGAAATCACAGCATCAGCTTTTCTCGGAAGGAGATCCAATATTTGCTGCGGCATCTCTTCTTCTGTTACATCGCCTATTATTGTTTGAATATTATGCTGTGAAAAAAATTCAATAGGTCTTAGATCAACACCCAAAACGAAACCTTCGTTTCCAACGATTGTTCTTATGACCTGAATCCAGCTCCCCGGTGCCGCACCTAAATCAACAACAACATTACCTGTTCTTATGAAGCTATATTTCTTCACCGCTTGAAGCAGTTTATAGGCTGCCCTCGATCGATATTTCTCTTCTTTCGCCTTCCTGTAATAATAGTCTTTCTTCCGCTCTCTTATCCACGCCTTAGGCAAAACTAGCTGTCACCTAATTCGCTGGATGCGTTTCCAACTAGAGATAGAAGCCACTCTGTGAGTTTTTCGCAGTTTTGCGGTGAAACATTGTTTGACGAGTCGCATCTTGAGCCTTCTGGACACATTAGACATGGACAATCTGCAATAGAATCTATTGATACTGGAAGCCTTTGTGAATAAAGCCTATATGTCCATCTTCCATTGCAAAGTTCCTTTTCTCTGCGAATTAGCCCCTTTCCCTCCAGTTTTAAAGCTATTCTAGAACCCTCTCTGCTGCTTCCTCCCAGTTTTTGCCATAGTTCCGACTGAAGCACACCTTCACAACCGTTGTTTATTATGAAGTGTAAGGCTTTTTGTTCCAGATCAGTACGTTTCGGCATTTTATCAGTCCTAGGCTTTCTATGTTAATATATATGTGGTTTTAAATAAAAATATGTATGCCGGAGGATCGTGAGATGAAGGGGAGAAAAGCTGGCAAGTCTTACTGTCTGGGGATCGAATCAACAGCGGATGACTTCAGCGTCGGAATATCAACATTCAATGGAGAGATAACAGCAAATGTGATTAGTGGCTATGTTCCGACGAAGGGAGGGATACATCCACGGGAGGCAGCGAGGCATCATTCAGAAGTGGCAAGCAA
>DAOVQA010000057.1:0-6683 GCA_030628925.1 Candidatus Bathyarchaeota archaeon
CGGAATGGGATCAGGTGGGTCCCGCGCCCTATGACCGGCAAACCCCAGAATACACGTTGAGTTTATGCTCATTAACTTTTCGCTTTGGACTGTTAACTTAACGTTTTTTTACGTGTTATTTACGTTTTCTGAAGTACATCAGGTCTTCTTTTTCACAGATGTATTTGAAGCCTACTTCTAGCAAAGCCTTAATCTCGTCACGTGTTTCTGCTATCTTGACAATGAACTCTTCGTTTTCATCTTCCTCGAACACAGCTTGTTCAATGTTTATGTAAACCTCTGTGCTTTTCATGCTTCGGTGTCCAAGCACTTTCTTAACGTGGTAAGGATCTTTTGTTTTATGATATTCCATCGTGCCTTTCCAGTGTCGTAGAGTGTGGAAAGTTATTTGCAGGAGTCTAGGGTTTTGGAGTTTGAAGGCTGCTTTTCTTTTAAATCTGAAGAGGCTCATCTGTAATGCTGCTGTTGTTCTTTGTCCGAAGACCTTGTCGTTACTCTTCGGAAGATTGTTCAGCATCATGAACAGCTCAGGGCTGATTTTGAGGACTCTTGGGGTACTTCCCTTTTCAGGTTCTTGAATCCGCACTATCCTTCGTTCAGCGCGCGCGGATTAAAATGCGGTCTCACAGAAATATAAACCCGCATGGCCAACCCCCTTCATTCTCGGGTACAGCAATTGAGAAATATCCATTTGTGGATTTCACGGCAATCTTAAGTTCATCTGGGATTATCACTTTCTTACTTGAAAACTCGGTCTTGAAGTCGGTGAAGTCGCCTTCGTCCCTTCTCTGTCCTAGAGCAAGTATATCGTAGCGCGCGCGACACCCCCATAGAAAAAGTTGGTTTATATGGGACAGTTTTTGTCATTTCTTTGCCTTCTTTTCAAGTTCAATTTCCCTCGGACATTTTAAATCGTATATTGCATAGTTGTATTCTCTTATGCGACAATGTTTAATCCCATCCTCATTCCAGTTGCAGTTTTCACAAGCCCAATGTTTAATTTTGTCTGTCATTCTTCTTACTTCCTTAGTTTGCGTCCTCTTTTTGTTCCCGCATCCATTGTTAAAGGTACGTCTTCATCCCGTGTATTGCGCGCGCGCTAAGTGGTCTTTGACATGATACTAGACCAAAGGGGTAATTACGTGTTTGCTGTGGCTAGGTCTAGTGAAGAGCAAGAAATAACACTGCAGTCCAACCCCTGCAAAGAAGAAGACCAAACCAGCATTAATTAACTCTCGTTCCTTCACAAGATAACCAACTAATAGCATTATTCCCCCTAGGGCAATCGCAATAGATGGCGGGTTATCAGCGAATATCTCAAAAATACCCTTAATTCAGCTCATTTCTTAGTCTCTCTACTGACATATAACTTCTCCAGTTGACATTTCAGAGTCTTCCCACGATATATGCCAGTTTCGATTACCGATGCATCCGCGCTTTTTTCTCATCAATAGCGTGTAGGTGTACTGCTGCTCTATAGGCGTATATGATAGCGGTGAGGGCTGAATGAAACAGAATTCCAATTAACGAGTAAAGTGGCACTCCTAGAAGGACTCCTACTAAAATGTAAACGTTGTAGATATTCCTTCTACCCGCCACTCGGCGGAAAGCACGTTCAAACCGCCCGTAAACATCTAAACTGACACCCATAACCCTTCCAAACTGGTCATAACAAAATCTGTAAAACGCAATGAACGTTATAGAACATGCAGTAACCACCAGTGACATTGAACCTTGGCTTCGGCTTACAAAGAAAGCTAATGCTATGAGCCACGAAAATTCATACAGCAAGTCAAACACATGTTCCATAAGACCCAGTTTGGTTGAACAGCCACGTATCCTTGCCAGCTTGCCGTCTAAACCGTCTACTATGCCTACTACGAACGCCAGAATCGCCCCAGTTAAGAGATGACCGAAGAAAAACAGAGCAGTTACAATGTATGCCAACACATTCGTTAATATGGTAACTTGATTTGGAGTTATCATAGAATCTGAAATAAGATGGACTATTTTGTTTTCTATCGGTCGGTTAAGGTAATGGGCGACGAAGTCGGATGCACCACGCTTTTTCTGGGTATGTTCAGCAAGCGGCTTTTTTGCACGGCTAACGTCCTTTTTTGTATCTACATCCACCCAGTATTTTCCAGTTACATCGAACACTCGTGCACATCCATCCTTGGCTACAAGTCGAACACAGTCAGCAAGCTCTGATGCCCCCAGTTCAAGAGCCTTTTCACCATAAGCAAATATTTTAGGTGAACACAAGAAAAATCCTGTATCCACGCAATTCCAACGATTTATTTTTTTGCCAATGTTGAGAATTTTCCCGTTTTCCCCTAACACTCTTGTGTCGTCGAGCGAATAGCTAGTTTTATCTGTAGCAAGAATCAGAACGTCCTCAAGGTTAACGTTCATGAGAGATTTTACAATTTGGGGGTCAAAGATGTGGTCACCCATGCAGAGGAGAAATTCCTTTTGAAAAATTCCCTTCGCTGCCATAAAAGAGTATAAGTTTCCTTTCTTCCATTTTTGTGCTGTTATGTAGTTAATGTTTAGTCCACAATAGTTTTCTCCAATTTTTTCTCGTATATTATCTCCTTCGTATCCTACAACTATGTGGACTTTTTTTATTCCAGCTTCCTTTAAGCCCCGAAGGATTCTACCTAGTAATGGGATTTTTGCAATGGGTTGGAGAACCTTTTGCCTTGCATATTTTCTTAGTCTGCTTCCCTCGCCCGCTGCCAAAACTAAAGCTTCTGGTGAATAGTTCACTTCGTACACTCCGAATACAACAACGCAAAATAGCATTGGCAAGAGCCCTTTTATACATTATCCTCGACGTAAAATGATGCTTCTAAGTCACAATCTGACGGAAAAAGTTTGAAAGAGAGAAAAGATAAAATGAAAACAAATCCTATCACACCTTTGAGATGTGATGCTCTGATCTATTTCAAAATGAAACTAAACCTCCACTTTCCAAATATACGACATATCTTGGGTTTTCGCTTGCTTCATGGATTCGCGCAACATCTTAAACTCATGTTCTAATGGTCCAGTCTCGATGCCATCTTTTTTAGACATCGTTAATCTTCCTCTTTACTCTCTTCCTCTTCAGCCTCCCTCATCTTCGACTTTCTATGCGTTTTTAGATCTATTAGCAAGTGTTTAGGTATAGATTGAAAATGTGAATTCGAAGCTAACAAGTCATTTATTCATACCCCAAGATTCGTTCAGGAAACCTCTAATCAATCGTCTGCGCAAAAGAGATGGTTTAGAGTTGAGGGAAAACCAAATAAACAAAACCCAACCACCAAACTTTGCCTACGCATTAAACTCGATGATGGACGACCTTGAAAATGTTGTTGTATCGTTTGAAAAAACATTATCAGTAATGTTGGAAGAAAAAAAGAAACACAAAGAAAAAACTGAAAAACTGGAATCATTCAAAAAACCCTGCACAGGTAAGCCAGTTTTTTACAGCAGGCGAGAATGATTGAGGTCATTGGCAAAGCTTTTGCTAAAAAAGATGACGCGCGCGAGCGCACTCCTCTCAAGCCGAGGTCCAATTGCTATTGGTAAATTCAGCAAGCCCTCATGGCACAAAGAGGAGAAGGAAAACCTCTTCAAAAAACTTGATATTCAAACCAAATCCGTGAATTTGGACATGCGAAAATGCTTGATCCTTCCATAACCGCAGCAATTGACAGGAGCAGCTAGGTCATTCTCTTGTTCAGAACCACTCAATCGGCGCGAGCGCTTTCTTCTTCTAGTTCCATTACTACTGGATGCGCACATCCATAATTGTTTAATGTTATTTGAGAGCACAAACAGTGGTGCGAGCATTTTATTATGTATACAGCCATTCCAGTATTTTTCGGGACAAAATAGTTAGGATTCTTGATGTGAGGAAAAAGATCCAAATTATCACCAGTATTAGAACGATTCCGCTGATGGAAGGATGAAAGTTTGTTAGAAATGGGAAATATAGCAGGTATATGATTATAATGGAAATTATGTACAAAATATGCTGAAATAAAATTAAAGAGTTTTCGTAACTCAGTTTCTTTTTTATGCTATACTTTCTTGCAGGAAAAATGGAAAACGTGTCAATCAGCCTCTTAAGACCTGGAAGAGCTCTTGTAACAAGGAGTGTAAAGACGATAAAGAAGATTAAGGAGCAAAAGACCTTGGTTTGCCAGTTTAACGTGCTAGCTAATGGAATGAACACTAAATTGCCGAAAAGCCATACTAGAAAAGCTGCTAAGAGATTATGAATCGTCTTTGCACCATAAGCTTTAAAACATTTCTGAAAGTTTTCTATTTCCTCCTTAACCACATTCTTCACCTTTTGCACCCCTTTTGTCAAGATTACCACTTTTTTTAAAAAAAATGGGTAGTTGGGGTTATGCTTTTTTGGCCTTTTTCTCCAGTTCTTCAGCCCATGTTGACGTGTATTTGCCAATTACTGTAGCGATTGCTCTGCAGCTTCTCCATAGAGCAAAAATTGCCCATATTACTATCAGTATTAAGACTATTGCTGGAATGGCTGGGTGAATTTCAGCTAGGTAGTTTGCAAACAGCATGTACGATAAAGATACTACAATTACGTATAGTATGCCGTCTAGCGCTGTTCTATAGTTCCTGTATGTGTCAACACTCACTTCGCCGCTTACCTTTCCGAAATGATAAGCCAAGACCCCAGCTGCGCCACCAGTGAGTCGGCGGATATCAATGAACACTGTGAAGATTATAATTGCTAAAGCAACTACGATGATTGAGCTGATAATTGAGTGTACTGGATAATTCATGAACTCTTGGGTCATATCCTTCGCAATCGGTAGGAAAATCATTTCTCCAAAAATCCATATCAGTATCGCTGCACCGACTGAAAGGAATACTCTTGCACCCACTTGTCTTAAGGCCTTTGCGGATTCTAGGTACATTTCTGCCCCAAATTTTTCTACTTCTTCTTCCTTACCCTTCGGTTGTTCGAAGACAGGTCCCTCCTTTTTTGTACTCATAAGTTCACCTCCAAACGTTTAAAGATGAAACAGCAAATCTCTAAATGAGCTGCTGTTTAACCATAAAACCTTTAGCTATCGTTTATAATAATCAATAATATAACACTTGCTATTTTTTTCATTTGAATCAAAAATCCTTTAAACCTGCTTAACATAACGCGCGCTACAGCGCGTTGCAGTTGGTAGCAGAAGTAGGTCACGCAGGGGTGGCGGAGTTGCTTCGCAGACATTAGGAGCGGAGATCAAATTGAGGAGTTCGTTCGGCGCGCCTACATTTGTGAAATGCACCTTTAGACTTTCCATGTACTCTTTCGACTACTAAGCTTATGCTTTCAGCGTATTTCATGAATGCGTAGCGTAAAACTTCGCTTTCGTTCATCCCGAGAGATTGGCGTATCCTTTGAAGTAGCTTCTTCTGTTGAGGCGTCAAGTAAACTTTAACGACTTTTCGTGCCGCGTAACGGTCCTTCCAAAGTACCATGGAACATCTCAATTCATAAAAACTTTTCTTCTACATTAACACCCGTACGCGAAGGCTAAACAGGAGGATATTTGGGATGAACTTCAGAAGAAAAAAACTAGGGGGGAGGGGGGTCACTAGCTCTTTTTGAGTGCCAACTGTGCTACAGCATCTTTTTGTCTAAATGTTATCAGAATGTCCTCAGGATTCCTTCAGCACATTCGCTTCCAATGTTAACATATCATGCTCTACCAATCTTTGTGGAGTTCCTACCTCTTATGTATGTGTGTGTTGAAGCGTTGGTGATAGCTGGTATTGTTTGTGAGTAACTCTTCTGATAGTTTTGGGAACGGTTTGAATCAGAAAAAAGAAAGTGGGGAGATTGTTTTATTAGTCTTTTGCCATGCCAAGGACGGCTTTGATTGCAATTATGACTGCTGCTGGAGCTGCGAAGGCTACAATATACTTTAGGATTCCTGTAGCCCAATAGGCAAGTAGTGGATGAATGATGTCTAGTGGAGCCCAGACATCTACAGCGCTGGCGACTAGCAGAGCGATTGTTGCTATAAGGAATGGAGTGACCTCCTTAGCTGTTATGCTTGTGATTCCGATAATGATTCCTAAGATTAGCATGATTAGAATGACCCATGCACTGGTGTCTTTGACGCCAGGGTCTTCCCAGCCTTCTGCTTCGTAGGCCATGTAGCCAACAGCTAGTCCCATTATGACTGCCAAAATGACGAAGATGATATACGACCATCGTGCTATTTCTTCCATATCCATTTTAGACCCACAAAGTTTTAGTTATCATCGCTAACACATTATAAATCTTACGCATGAACCTAGTGTGCAAAATTACTTCTAGAATGTTACAATCATGTAAAAACGTAAAAGATTCCGTGAATACCTTTCAAAAATCGAAGCTAGCTTGTCCTTTCATAATATCGTATGTAAGGCTTGTTTATTTTTGTTGGAGGAATAATGCATATATTTAATATTCGCAGTTAATCTAATGCTCTCAAAAGAGGGGCCGTAGTCTAGACAGGCATGACGACGGGCTCCAGAAGCATAAAGACGGGTTTGCGGACCAATCGGGATGAAGAAGTTCTGGAGCGGTTAGAGAAACCCGTAGGAGCAGTGCTTGAGTGCTGTTTCCGGGTAAAGATCGTCGGTTCAAATCCGGCCGGCCCCATCATCCACAG
>DAOVQA010000102.1:0-4655 GCA_030628925.1 Candidatus Bathyarchaeota archaeon
ACTATACCTATGAAATCCTTAGAAAGCCAGAAAGCCTTGAACTAATCCTTTCAGGCATGCATCCGGACATGTCCGGCATCAAAATTATGGGGACACTAACTTTCTACGCTGGAACCCCGCTTATCAAGGAGCAGATCAGAATCATCAACATGAACCCGGAAATAACCTACAAGCCAAAGGTACGAATATCTGGAAGAGCTTTCCTAGAGGACATTCATTATACGATGATTGTGCCTTTGAAAGAGATTATGGAGCATGAAATGATTGGATTTCCAGCCTCAGAATCAGACCTTTCAAATAACCCTAAAGATTACAAGGAATCGTGGATATGCTTCCAAAACCAAGCATATGATTTCTGCTTTGGACAAATATGGTCAAACGAAAAGCTCTTAAAGATCAGAATCGGCGAAGGATCATCATACGCCGAACCGGAATATGAACTGGGTGAAATAAAGCCGGGGCAGTCAGCCTGCACCTCAAAACTTTATTATGTCATTGAGAAAGGAAATTGGCTTACTATCCGTAGGAAATGGGAATCTTTAATCAAGAAAAAGCTTCGATCAGAAGAGAAAACAGTCAAGGCGAAACCGCTCTTCAACATAAAACTCACAGAAAACATACTCTACAAGAAAACAGAACTAAAAACTCAACTTGAGGTTGTAAACTTCAGAAACAAGGGGGCTTCAGGAAAAATCGTTTTGGTTCCACCCAACGGTTGGAAAATTTACCCCTCGCAGATAAAGGTTAAAAACATAGCCGCAAAGAACCCCTTTGCCTCCAACGTGTCCATTATTCCCCCTCATCAAGCCAAACTAGGCATTTACAGTGGAGCTATCAAATTCTCTGCGCGCAATCAAGAAATCGAGTTTCCTATGGATCTCTGCATCCTTTCCGAAATCACAAAGCCTCCAGTGACTGTTATGCCAGGCGAGGAGGAGAACAGATCTGTCTTCAAGGTTTCTAATGGTCTGCTTCAATTTAAGACCAGCGCGGAATTTGCAGGGTGCCTTTATTTCTTAGGAGAAAGCACGGTTAACCAGTTAGGAACAAGCTTCCCAAACATTGGAACAAAAGTCTTTCTACAGAATTATTCAGGTGGTATAAGAGCATTCTACCTAAATGAATTTGACTTTCAGAAATCGAAAACTCATGAGGAATTATACAAAGCAGAACTGGTTGAAGAAGGACATTGGAAAGGTGTGAAATTTTCGTTCGAATCTAAACAGCAAGAAGAGATAAAAGGCATAGTTGGATCAGTTTCATATCTAACCTTGCCCTTCAGCAATATCGTCAAGATCAGGCGCAAATTCAAGAACCCTACGTTGGCCAGTTTCAAATTTAACAGTTGCCTCTGGATTTCTCCGAACGTGGGAGGAGACTTCGAAAAGAACGACATAATATTTCCGAGAGATAATAGGATCTTCCGGTTCAAGAGAGCAAAGGGCACCGCAGTTTCTGGGATTCAACCGGAGAAGGGATGGATACTTGTAAAGAATGTAGAGAAGAAACTGGGGCTCGGCATAATCGCTGGGAACACTGCTAGATCATTAATGTTTTCGCTGGATTTGGGAAAAACCATGTTGGAGCTGTTCATCATGTCTAGAATACAATTGCAACCTGGTGAAAGCTCTGAACTAGAAGACTATGTAGTTCTCAATGATGGAAAACATGAATTCATGGATAAACTCGCAACGGTGCTTCGCACTTAACCAGTTAAAGCTGGTGGATGCAGATGCACGTTATGGTTCCAGCTGTTTTTTCAACACTTCTTCAGCTTTTTCTATAGCTTCCGGCAGTTTTTCGGTTAGTGTTCCGCCTCCCTGAGCAAAATTAGGTTTTCCGCCGCCTCCACCGCCTATGATTGCTGAGGCTTCCCTGATTACTTCACCGGCATTTACACCCTTTGCTACAGCGGTTTTTCCAGCCATAACCATTATCCACGCGTTCTTCTTATCCGCTCCATAAAATACTGTAACGATTGCTTCATCTCTTTTAATCATCTTGTTGGCTGTTTGCACCATGCGCTCAACATCTATCATGTCTTTGAAGTTACGGGTCACGACTTTGACGCCGTGTAGTTCTTTGATTTCTTCGCCTTCCGGTCTACCCTCTACTATGGCGCTTTCCCGCTCTGCTATTTCCTTAATACGCTTTCTTTTTTCCACATTTGCTTCCTTTAATTCTTTAACAATTTTTTCCGCTGTCTTATCCAGTTTCTGGAGAGGTGCATTCAAAATTTCAGAAAGCTTCCAAAGTTTTTTCTCGTTCTCTTGCACTGCATTAAGAGCTTGAATTCCAACGGAATAAACCAGTCTTTCTACTCCGTCCTGAACCCTTTCTGAATGGATTATTTTTATAAATCCGATTTCACCTGTGTTGCTTAAATGGGTTCCCGCACATGCTTCAACATCCCAGTCTGCAATCTTTACAACACGTATTTCCTTCCCTGGAACTGCTCCACCTTGGTAAAGTTTGAAGCCATAAAGCTTTTCCGCTTCGTTTCTAGGCATCCAGGACGTCTCTACAGGAATATTTCGTAATACTGCTTGATTCGCCAATTTCTCTATTCTGTGTATTTCCTTCAATGATAACCTACGATAATGTGAAATGTCAAGCCTGGACCGATCCGCTCCTTTTTGTGTTCCAAACTGCCAAACATGTTGTCCTAAAACCCGTTTCGCGGCACCGCTAACTATGTGGGTGGCAGTATGATTCTTCATGAAGCTGTATCGTCTCTTCCAGTCAACCACTCCTTTAACGATGATCTCCGCTTTGGGAACCGTGTTCTTCACTTTATGGACGATTACCCGGCCGACTTTTTGAACATCAACAACCTCAATTTTGTTTCCATCAAAAACTAGGTACCCAGTGTCTGCTGGTTGTCCTCCACCTTCTGGGTAGAAGCATGTTTTGTCAAGAACAACATGTTCGTTGTCTAACACCTTAATGACTTTCGCCTTAAACTCCTTCATATATTGGTCTGCGTAGTACAACAGCTCTGTTTCTGGAAGATTTGAAACCGCTGTTTCCAGTTTTTCTTCTGGTTTTGCCTCTATTTTTTCAGTAGCTTGCATGTGTCTTTGAGCGATTAAAGCGTAGAAATTTTCTGGAATCTCCGCTTTGACTCCTTCTTTTTCAGCGAATCGCTTGACAATTTCGGGTGGAAGCCCATGGGAATCGTATAGTTCAGTTAAAGTTTCAACTGGAATTTCTAGGATGTTCTTTTTTTTCAGTTCTCCAGCAATTCGCTTCACTAATCCTTTACCTCTGCTGATGGTTTCTTGAAATTTTTCTTCTTCAACTGAGAGGATTTCCATAATCTCGTCTTGCATTTCCTTGAGGTGTAGGTGATCCTTGGACCACAGGTCAATTTGCATGTCCATAATATCATAAAGCTTGTCTTCTATGCCTAGCATTTTCAGTAGTCTATATGCTCTACGAAATAGGAGTCTCGCCAAATATCCTTCTTGAATGTTCGATGGAACAATGCCTTCAGAAAGCATGAAGCTTAAGCACTTGGTATGGTCTGCAACTGCAAAAACGTTTTCAATGGGAAACAAGAACTTGTCTAACTCGTTTGTTTGCATTCCAACGATTTCCGCTATTTTCCGTCTAGCTTTGAATCTACTCGCTGTTTTATCCAAGCTTACTAAGCCGGAAACTTCAGCTATCTTTGTCAGCAAACAATTGTCGATTTCGTCTATTCCAGCCATATCAAAAATTTTGTCAAGCAAGCTACCGTAAACTGCGTGAAAACAGCTTGGAACACCTTGGGAAAGCCATGCGTAGCGGTCTATGCCATAACCTGTGTCGACAGTCCGTATAGGCAACTTGACGAAATTGTTATTGATGACCTTGTATTGCATGAAAACAAGTGTATCAACTTCTAAACCTCGAACAATGCATTCAACATCGGGGCCAGCGTTTCCACCGCCAACCCAGACACCTTCCTTGTAGATAACTTCTTCAGATTTAACTCTTAACTCTTTTGTGAGGAACTCGTGATGGTATCTTACTGTCTGATCTTTCCAGTAGACCTCTTTGTCCGGATAATTAAAAGCATGATGCCCACCCATCTCAAAAATTGTCAGGTGTCTGCCAAAAGTTGGACCAGTGTTGGCTATATCTACCATACGGATGCATGGTTGTACAATGACAAGCGGATTTGCTGGAGGTGGAACAATTCCCTCGGTTACGTATGGCTGAAAATCAATTATGCTTGCATGTGTTAAGTAAATATCGCCTCTCCATCTAGCTACTACCGGATAAGGCTTTATACGGGCATGTCCACGTTTTTCAAAAAAAGACAGAAAAGTCTCACGCATCTCACGTAAACTGTAACTTCTCCTTGTCGGAGGATTATTTAAGAATTTGTATGCAGTGCAACCTTCAGGGGTTGCTTCCTCACAAGTTTCTTGGTCTAGATTCTGCGTCCAAAAGTATTCTTTGCATTTCGGACACAGTTTTCTTACGTAACCTTCTTCTTTAAAGAACGGTACATTATACTCTTCTTTCGGAAACTTTTTCAATGTTCAGATGCCTCAGCAATACTGAAATCAGGGTTTTTGAATGGATTATTAAGAATCATGCATTTAACCATTTCACTATCCAAGCTTAACGCCAAGGGAAAACCAGCCTTTTAAACTTCCGACGAA